>NZ_JBIWNY010000013.1:0-114848 GCF_044767465.1 Streptomyces sp. NPDC101237
CCCACCCCCCCCCTGCGTGGCCCGGCGGGCGCCCCCGCGGGGGGGGGGGGGGGGGGGGCCCCCCGGGGGGGGGGGGGGGGCGGGGGGGGGGGGCGCCCCCCCCCCCCCCCCCCCGCACCACGGTCAGCCCACGGTCAGTCCCGGGGGAACACCGTCTCGTACGACAGTTCCAGCGCCCCGTGCACCAGCAGCACCGTCCCGGCGGCGGTCCATCCCAGGCTGCGCCGCCGTGCTCCCCATGCGGCGGCCGGCAGTCCCACCGCCATCTCGGCCAGGGCCAGCCGACGGGCCCTCGGGATGCCGTCCTCGCCCGTCACGGTCCGCGTGCCCGCTCCTGGGGGCCGGGGGCGGGCGCCCCGGTGTTCCTCGGTCGCCATGGACACACGGTAAGCACTCCGGCCCCTCGCCGCTCGACGTGCGGCCCATCGCGCCACGCGGCCCACCGCGCCCGGCACGGGGCCTTCCGTTCACCGCCGCCGACCCCGCCGTCGGTCAGCCACACGCGCAACCGGTCACACGAAAGGGTGCCTTGACTTCCGGCGGCCACGATATATCGTGTTTACGGAAGACGCGATATGGCGCGAACCGTGCCGGCGTGTCCGTATCCAGCCGTCATGCCCGGCCGAGGGAGGCCCGCACCATGTCCGAGTGGTCCGTCGCTGAGCCCAGGAAGCTCGCCTTCGATGCGCCCGTGAGCGATCTGCACGTGCGCATCGTCAACGGAACAGTCAACGTCGTGGGAACCGACGAGGGTTCCGCGCGCCTGGAGGTCTCCGAGATCGAAGGCCCGCCCCTGATCGTCACGCACCAGGACGGCACCCTCACGGTGGCCTACGACGACCTGCCCTGGAAGGGCTTCCTCAAGTGGCTCGACCCCAAGGGCTGGCGGCGCAGCGCGGTCGTCACGCTCACCGTGCCGGCCGACACGCGGGTCGAGGTGGGCGTGGTCGGCGCCGCCGCCGTCGTCTCCGGGATCACCGGCACGTCGGTGGTCAAGGGCGTCACCGGTGACACCACCCTGGTCGGTCTCGCCGGCGAAGTCCGCGCCGACACCGTCTCGGGGAACCTGGAGGCCCAGGCCGTCACCGGTGACCTGCGGTTCAACTCCGTCTCCGGGGATCTGACCGTCGTCGAGGGCTCGGGCTCCGCCGTGCGCGCCGACTCGGTCAGCGGTTCCATGATCGTCGACCTGGACCCGGACGGACCGACTGACGTTCGGCTGACCAGCGTCTCCGGTGAGATCGCCATCCGGCTGCCGCACCCGGCCGACGCCGAGGTGGAGGCCAACACCGCGAGCGGCACGATCTCCAACGCGTTCGACGGACTGCGGGTGCACGGCCAGTGGGGCGCCCACAAGATCACCGGCCGCCTCGGCGCGGGCAACGGCAAGCTCCGCGCCACCACGGTCTCCGGCTCCATCGCCCTGCTGCGCCGCCCGCCCAAGGAGGACGACGAGACGGCCGGCGGCGCAACCGACAAGAAGGTGCTCTGACATGCCTCCCGTCTTCGCTCACGGCCGTCTCCGTCTCTACCTGCTCAAGCTGCTGGACGAGGCCCCGCGCCACGGCTACGAGGTGATCCGCCTCCTCGAAGAACGCTTCCAGGGCCTGTACGCACCGTCGGCCGGCACCGTCTACCCCCGCCTGGCCAAGCTGGAGGCCGAGGGCCTGGTCACCCACACCACCGAGGGCGGCCGCAAGGTCTACGCCATCACCGACGCCGGCCGGGCCGAACTGGCCGACCGCGGCGGTGAGCTGGCCGACCTGGAGCTGGAGATCCGTGAATCCGTGGCAGAACTGGCCGCCGAGATAAGGGCCGACGTCCGCGGCGCCGCCGGTGATCTGCGCCGCGAGGTGCGCGCGGCCGCCTCGGAGGCCCGGCGCGGGGGCTCGGCGGGCAGCGGCGCCGGCGCCGGGGAGTTCGGCGATCTCGGTGACAAGGAGTCCTGGCGGGCCGCCAAGGAGGAGATGCGGCGCGTCAAGCAGGAGTGGAAGGAGCAGGCCCGCCGCGCCAAGGACGAGAGCCGCCGGGCACGTGAGGAGGCCCAGCGGGCCCGCCGGGCCGCCCAGGAGGCGCAGACCCGGGCCCGCGCCCAGGCCCAGGAGGAGATGCAGCGGATCGCCCACCGGGTCCAGGAACACTTCGCGCGCGGGGACTGGCCCACCGGGGTCCGCGAGGGCCTGACCGAACTCGCCAAGGAATTCGGCGAGTTCGGCAAGGACTACGGCAAGGGGTTCGGCAAGGACTTCGGCTTCGGCGGCCGCACCGAGCCGCCGCCCGGATCCGGCCCGGACCTCCGCAAGACAGCGCCCGCGCCGACACCGGAGTACGCGCGGACCCCGGAGGACTTCCCGGCCCAGTACGTCCCCGAGTGGGCGCACGGCGAGGGCACCGGGGACCCGGCCCGCGATCTGGACCGGCTCCTGGACCGCTTCCGCGACGACATCCGGGACGCGGCCCGCGACCACGGCGTCACCGCGGAGCAGCTCGACGACACCCGTCGCCACCTGTCGACGGCGGCGGCCCGCATCGGAGCGCTGCTGCGCGGCCCGAAGCCCTGAGGAACGCCCGCGGGGAAGCCGGAACTCCGGCTCCCCGTTCCTCCGGCTCAGGCAGCGGTCAGGACGATCTTCCCGAACTGGTCGCCGGACTCCAGTCGCTGGAAGCCCTCGCGGGCCCGGTCGAGCGGGAGCAGTTCGTCGATGACGGGGCGCACCCCGGTGGCGGCGCAGAAGGCGAGCAGGTCCTCCAGCTCGTCCTTGGTCCCCATGGTCGAGCCCACGACCTTCAGTTCCAGGAAGAAGATCCGGGTCAGCTCGGCGTGCGAGGGCCGGTCGCCGCTGGTGGCGCCGGAGATGACGAGGGTGCCCCCGGGCCGCAGCGACTTCACCGAGTGGGACCAGGTCGCGGCGCCGACGGTCTCGATCACGGCGTCCACCCGCCGCGGCAGCCGGGCTCCCGGTTCCACCGCCTCGACGGCGCCGAGTTCCAGGGCTCGCTTGCGCTTGGCCTCGTCCCGGCTGGTCGCGAAGATCCGCAGACCCGCGGCCTTGCCGAGCACGATGGCCGCGGTGGCGACCCCGCCGCCCGCGCCCTGCACGAGGACCGAGTCACCCGGACGGACGCTCGCGTTCGTGAACAGCATCCGGTACGCCGTCAGCCAGGCGGTGGGCAGGCAGGCGGCCTCGGCGAAGGACAGCTCCCGGGGCTTGGGCAGGATGTTCCAGGTCGGGACCGCGACCTGTTCGGCGAAGGTGCCCTGGTAGCGCTCGGTGAGGATGGAGCGGGGCTCGTGCGGCCCGACCCCGTGGCCGCTCTGCCCGATCACGGAGTGCAGGACGACCTCGTTGCCGTCCGCGTCGACGCCCGCGGCGTCACAGCCGAGGATCATCGGCAGCCGGTCCTCCGGGAGGCCGACGCCGCGCAGGGACCAGAGGTCGTGATGGTTGAGGGAGGCTGCCCGGACGTCGACGGTGCTCCAGCCGGGCCGGGCCCCGGGGGCGGGACGTTCCCCCAACTCAAGGCCCTGGAGCGGCTGGTCGCGGTCGATTCGGGCGGCGTAGACGGCGAACATGGGACCGACGATAGGTTCCCGGGGCCGAGGGCGAAACCGGGGGCCGCTGTGACACATCCCCTCTTGCGCACCGCGTACCGCGTGCATGGGGGGGCCGGGCCGCGTCGGGTGGGCGGCACCACCGCGGCGGGCGGCACGGCCGGCCCCGCCCCCGGACCGGACGACCGGGAGCGGCGCCCTCCCCCACGGCCACCCCACCGGCACTCCAACGGACCGCCGGCCGCAAAGGAAAGGGCCCCGCCCGGAAAGGCGGGGCCCTTCGGCGCAATGTCAGCGCCGGGCGACTCCTTCGGCTCGTGCCGCCGCGGCCACCGCCGCGGTCACCGCCGGGGCGACCCGCTCGTCGAACGGCGACGGGATGACGTAGTCGGCGGCGAGATCGTCACCGACGACCGACGCCAGCGCCTCCGCCGCGGCGATCTTCATCCCCTCGGTGATCCGGGAGGCCCGCACCTGGAGGGCGCCCGCGAAGATGCCGGGGAACGCCAGCACGTTGTTGATCTGGTTCGGGAAGTCCGACCGCCCGGTGGCGACGACCGCCGCGTACTTGTGGGCGACGTCGGGGTGCACCTCAGGGTTCGGGTTGGCCATGGCGAACACGAAAGCGCCCTCGGCCATGGAGGCGACGGCCTCCTCCGCGACCGTGCCGCCGGAGACGCCGATGAAGACGTCCGCGCCGGCCAGCGCGTCCTCCAGGGTGCCCTTGATCCCGGCCTTGTTGGTGAACCCGGCGACCTCGCGCTTGACGGCGGTCAGGTCCTCGCGGTCCACCGAGATGACGCCCTTGCGGTCGGCCAGGGCGACGTCCCCGATGCCGGCCTCGACCAGCATCTTGGCGATGGCGACCCCGGCCGCGCCGGCGCCCGAGATCACCGCCCGCAACTGGCCGATCTCCCGGCGGCTGAGACGGGCCGCGTTCCGCAGCGCCGCCAGCGTCACGACGGCCGTGCCGTGCTGGTCGTCGTGGAAGACGGGGATGTCCAGCCGCTCCTGGAGCTTGCGCTCGACCTCGAAGCACCGCGGTGCCGAGATGTCCTCCAGGTTGACTCCGCCGAACGAGGGAGCGAGCCGGACGACGGTCTCCACGATCTCGTCGACGTCGGTGCAGGCGAGGGCGATCGGGACCGCGTCCACGCCGCCGAACTGCTTGAAGAGGATGGCCTTGCCCTCCATCACGGGGAGGGAGGCCTCGGGACCGATGTCCCCGAGCCCGAGCACGGCCGTGCCGTCGGTGACGACGGCCACGACGGACGACTTCCACGTGTAGTCGTTGACCAGCTCGGGCTGTTCCGCGATCGCGGTGCACACGCGCGCGACTCCGGGCGTGTACGCGAGGGAAAGGTCGTCCTTGTCACGGATCGGCACGGTGGCCTGCACGGCCATCTTGCCGCCGCGGTGGAGCGCGAACGCCGGATCGAAGGAATCGAGGGGCTCGGCCCCTCCGTCCTGGTCCGAAGCGCCCGGCGTGTTGTCGCTGCGAGGATTGACGATCTCCGCTGCCACTTGTCTTACCCCTTAGGTATGCATGGTTGAGGGTCGGCCGCTCCCGGTGAGGGAACGGACGGGCACCGCGCAGAGCCCGATGACTGATACGTACGAGTGGCACGTACGAGCACCTGCGCGACGGGCGCGCCGCACACGCGCCCTGGAGCCCCGGATGAGGGGTGTAAAGAACCTTCTTACCGGACGGATGCCACCCGCGACGAGTCGAATAGGCGCAAGGTCACATCACGGATGTCGTAGCCATTCGACAGATGAGCGGCGCGAGCGGCCGGCAGGCGACCGCGGAGTGGGGTCCGGGATGAACCGGCGGTGAACCGCAGATCTTCCGGCCCAAGGGCCGGCTTCCCGCAGATGTGCGGGGCGGTGGATCGGGGAAAGCGGTGCCCGACGCGTTCCGGGGGTCACCCGTTATCCGATTTTGACATCGTGACACACCTGTATGGAGCAATCCCGATGGCAGGATGCCGTAAACCCACGAGGTCGCGACACCCGATGGTGTGTGTTTCCGTCGACCCATCGGCATATCGACATATCAGGCACATCGGTATATCGGCTTGTTCAACCCACCGCCGGAGGAACCCACCATGACCGCTAGCTCCACCCGTCGTACCACTGTCGCGCGCTCCAGGACCGCAGCGTTCGGTGCGATCGCGGTCGCAGGCGCCCTGATCCTCACCGGTTGCGGTGACCAGACGGACAAGGGCAGTGACTCCGGCTCCTCCTCGTCCTCGGCCCCGCTGGCGAGCAAGCTGCCGGACAGCATCCGCAAGGCCGGTGTGATCAAGGTGGGCTCGGACATCGCCTACCCGCCGGTCGAGTACATGCAGGGTGGCAAGGCCGTCGGTGTCGACCCCGACATCGCGGACGCGCTGGGCAAGCAGCTGGGAGTCAGGTTCGACTTCCAGAACGGCAAGTTCGCCCAGCTGATCGTGGGTCTGCAGTCCAAGCGGTTCGACATGGTGATGTCGGCGATGAACGACACCAAGGACCGCCAGAACGGCATCGACTCCGACACCGGCAAGAAGGTCGGCAACGGCGTCGACTTCGTCGACTACTTCACCGCCGGCACCTCGATCCTCGTCCAGAAGGGCAACCCGAAGGGCATCAAGACGCTGGACGACCTGTGCGGCAAGGTCGTCGCCCTGCAGCAGGGCACCACCTCCGAGGGCATCGCCAAGGCGCAGAGCACGAAGTGTACGAAGGACGGCAAGAAGGCCATCACCCTGCAGACCTTCGACACCGACCCCGAGGCGCTGCTCCGGCTGAAGCAGGGTGCGTCCGTCGCCGACCTGAACGACTTCCCGGTCGCGGCCTACAACGCCAAGACCTCCGGCGGCGGCAAGGACTTCGAGGTCGTCGGCGACCAGATCGAGGCCGGCCCCTACGGCATCGCCGTCACCAAGGAGAACACCCAGCTGCGTGACGCCCTGCAGGCCGCCCTCGACGCGATCGTCAAGAACGGCGAGTACGGCAAGATCCTGGCGAAGTGGAACGTCACGCAGGGCGGGGTCACCGAGTCGAAGATCAACGGCGGCTCCTGAGCACCCCGGGCAAGACTGAAGGGCTGACCCTGTGACTGACACGGTCGACAAGACTCCGGCGCCGTCGGTGCCGCCGGAGCAGATCAAGGCCATCCCGGTGCGCCACTACGGCCGCTGGGTGGCCGGCGTCGCCGTCATCGCCGTCCTGGTGCTGATCGGTATCGCCTTCTCCAACGCGAACATCAACTACGGCATCATCCCGGACTATCTGACGGACGGGACCATCCTGTCCGGCGTCTGGCACACGCTGTACATCTCGGTGCTCGCGATGGTCCTGGGCCTGGTGCTCGGCATCGTCCTCGCGGTGATGCGGATGTCCTCGAACCCCGTCACCAGCACCGTGGGCTGGCTGTACGTCTGGTTCTTCCGCGGCACCCCGGTACTGGTGCAGCTGCTGCTCTGGTACAACCTCTCCCTCGTGTTCCCCATCCTCAACCTGGGGTTCTACAAGGACGAGATGAACCAGGTGATGACGCCGTTCCTGGCGGCGCTGCTGGGTCTCGGCCTGAACGAGGCCGCGTACATGTCGGAGATCGTCCGGGCCGGCATCCAGTCGGTCGACGAGGGCCAGACCGAGGCGTCGCACGCGCTGGGCATGACCGGTGGGCAGACGCTGCGCCGGGTGGTCCTGCCGCAGGCGATGCGCGTGATCGTGCCGCCGACCGGCAACGAGTTCATCAACATGCTCAAGACCTCGTCACTGGCGTACGCGGTGCAGTTCAACGAACTGATCAAACGCGCCCAGGACATCTCCAGCACCTCGCTGGCGATCGTGGAGATGTACTTCGTCGCGTCGATCTGGTACCTGATCCTCACCAGCGTCTTCAGCGTCGGCCAGTACTACCTGGAGCGGCGTTACGCCCGCGGTTCGACACGCAACCTGCCGCCGACGCCGTTCCAGCGGCTGCGCAAGAACCTCCGACTGTTCGGTTCGTTCCGCCGCCCGGAGGTGGCCCGATGACCGGTCTCGCCAAGGACATCACCCCGCCGAGCAGCGGCGCCCCGATGGTCAAGGCCGAGGGCGTGCACAAGTCCTTCGGTCTCGCGCACATCCTCAAGGGCATCGACCTGGAGGTGCTGCCGCGCGAGGTGTTCTGCCTGATCGGCCCGTCCGGTTCCGGCAAGTCCACGTTCCTGCGGTGCATCAACCACCTGGAGAAGATCAGCGCCGGCCGGCTGTACGTGGACGGCCGGCTGGTCGGCTACCGGCAGCAGGGCGACAAGCTCTACGAGCTGAAGGAGAAGGAGGTCGCGGCGCAGCGGCGGGACATCGGCATGGTGTTCCAGCGCTTCAACCTCTTCCCGCACATGACGGCGCTGGAGAACGTCATGGAGGCGCCGGTCCAGGTCAAGCGCGAGGCCAAGGCGGTGGCCAGGGAGCGCGCCGAGCGGCTGCTGGACCGGGTGGGTCTGGGCGACCGCAAGGGCCACTACCCGGCGCAGCTCTCCGGCGGCCAGCAGCAGCGCGTCGCGATCGCCCGCGCGCTCGCCATGCAGCCGAAGCTGATGCTGTTCGACGAGCCGACCTCCGCGCTCGACCCGGAGCTGGTCGGCGAGGTCCTGGACGTGATGCGGGACCTGGCCGAGGACGGCATGACGATGATCGTCGTCACCCACGAGATGGGGTTCGCCCGTGAGGTCGGCGACAGCCTGGTCTTCATGGACGACGGCGTGGTGGTCGAGTCCGGCCACCCGCGCGACGTGCTGACCGACCCGCAGCACGACCGCACGAAGTCGTTCCTGTCGAAGGTGCTGTAGCGCGTACGACACGCGAGGGGCGGTACGAGAAGTCTCGTACCGCCCCTCGGGCGTTCAGCGGACCGCGAGCAGGAGCGTGTCCGAGGGCGAGCACCACACCGGCCTGGCCTCCGCGAAGCCCTTCTCCCGCAGCACCCGCGCGTGCCACGCGGCCGACGGCACGTCGCCGTCGGCGTGCTCGCCGTAGATCTCGAACCGGCGGGCGGTCGGTCCGGCCAGTACCGGGTCCTGCGCGGCCAGTTGCCACCACTGGGCCCAGTCGAGCGCCCCCGCCGCCTTGGCCTGATCCATCCGCAGATGCCGCTGCGCCCGTTCCGCCGCGTTGATCCGGGGCGTGCTGTCGTCGATCATGTGGTCCGCGTTCATGAAGACACCGCCGTCGCGGACGAGTTCCGCGACCTGACCGTAGAGGGCCGCGAGGGGTTCGCTGTGCAGCCAGTGCAGGGCCGTGGCGGTCAGGACGGCGTCGTACGAGGCGTACGGCAGCCGCGCGCGCCACTCGGGGTCCTTGAGGTCGGCGGCGACGAACGTGGCCCGCTCGTCGCCCGCGAAGGTGCCCTCGGCGATGGCGAGCAGGGCCGGGTCGAGGTCGACGCCGACGCTCACCGCCGCCGGGAAGCGGGCGAGCAGCCGGGCGGTGATGGTGCCGGTGCCGCACGCGAGGTCGAGGACCCGCGGGGCCGTGCCGACGAGCGCCTCGACCATGTCGAGCATGATCCGGAAGCGGTCCTCCCGGTCCGGCATGTACCACTCCTGCTGCCGGTCCCAGCTCTCCTGCCAGGCCCGCCAGTCCGCCCCGGTCGTGGTCGTCTGCGCGTCCGTCATGGCAACCCTCCGCCGCATGCGTCACGTAATACCCTGGATGCACGACCGGCTGTTACCCGACCGCACCACTGACCGTAGAACACCCTCGTAAGGACTACAAGTGGAACTGGCCTATTACTCGGATTACGCCGTCCGGCTCGTCAACAGCGAGGAACCGGCCCGGGGCAAGGACTCCCTGACCTCGGTCGAGGCCGTCCGCGACCTCTTCGGGGTCAACGCGTCGGCGGCCCGCCGCACCACCGACGCCGACGTCACGCGCTTCCGCTCGGTGCGGGCCCGGCTGCGCGCGGTCTTCGAGGCGGCCGACCAGGGCGACGAGACGCTCGCCGTCGACCTGCTCAACTCGCTCCTGCTCGAATTCCCGGTCTCACCGCAGATCTCCGGCCACGACCACCGGGACGAGGACGACCGCCCGCTGTGGCACATGCACCTGGCCGACCACCCCTCCAACGCCACCGCGGGCTACGCGGCGATCGCGGCGATGGGCCTGGCGTTCCACCTCACCGAGTACGGCGTGGACCGGCTCGGCCTGTGCGAGGCGCCGCCGTGCCGCAACGCCTACCTCGACACCTCCACCAACCGCTCCCGGCGCTACTGCTCGGACCGTTGCGCGACCCGCGCCAACGTGGCCGCCTACCGGGCCCGCAAACGCCTGGAGGCGGACCGGCCCGAGCGGCTGGAGCGGTCGGCGAGCACCGGACGGGCCGCCGAGAGCGCCCAGCGCGCCAGTGCCAGCGGCGAACGCTGACCGGCCCTGAGCGGCCGCCAGCGGAACAGGGCACGGCCGAGGATCAGCTCCTGCGGCACGGTCCCGTAGTCCGTGCTGTCGCCGCCCGCGAACGCGTTGTCCCCGAGCACCCACCAGCCGCCCTCGCGCTGCTCGACGGCCCGCTTGACGACCAGCAGGTCCTGCTGGAAGGGGTGGCGCAGGACGACGACGTCACCGGCCCTGACCCGGGCCCCGTACCGGACCAGGAGCTGATCCCCCTGGTACAGCGTGGGCACCATCGACGGGCCGGTCACCTCGGCCAGTCCGAAGGGCGCGGCGCCCCTCCCCCGCTCGGTCTCCTGCGACAGCTCCGGCATCGCCGGCACCTCCCCGGTCCGTTCCTCCACCAGTCCCAGTCTGACCCTGGACTTTTGTCCTAAGCCCATGGGGGCACTCGCGAAATCAGGCTTCCCAGGGAGTAATGTCCCACCTGAGAAGACGATCACGAGGAAGGAATGCTCCATGCTTTCCCGCCTGTTTGCCCCCAAGGTCAAGGTCAGCGCGCACTGCGACCTGCCCTGCGGTGTGTACGACCCGGCCCAGGCCCGCATCGAGGCGGAGTCGGTGAAGGCCGTGCAGGAGAAGATGGCCGCCAACGACGACCCGCACTTCCAGGCGCGCGCCACCGTCATCAAGGAGCAGCGCGCCGAGCTCGCCAAGCACCACGTCTCGGTGCTCTGGAGCGACTACTTCAAGCCCCCGCACTTCGAGAAGTACCCCCAGCTGCACGTGCTGGTGAACGACACCCTGAAGGCCCTGTCCGCCGCCAAGGCGTCCACGGACCCGAAGACCGGCGAGAAGGCCCTGGAGCTCATCGCCGAGATCGACAAGATCTTCTGGGAGACCAAGAAGGCCTGACCTTCTCCGTCGCCGCGCCGCACCCGGCCCGCAGACCGCCACCTCGGCGGCCAGGCGGGCCGGGTGCGGTCGTCTTGTCCCCCGTGACGGTGCGGGAGTCGCGCGGGGGCCGGCCGGAGATCCGGCCGGCCCCCGCGCGGTCGTGGCTAGTGGTGGTCGTCCTCGCCGGCCTCCAGGAGGCCCGCCGCCGCGCCCACGATCCGCGGGTCCGGGCTGCCGACGACCTCCTCGTCCTTGTTGGCGTAGTCGAAGCGGGCCAGGACGCTGCGCATGGCCTCGACGCGCGCCCGCTTCTTGTCGTTGCTCTTGACCACCGTCCAGGGGGCGTACTCGGTGTCCGTCTCCCGGAACATCGCGACCTTCGCGGCCGTGTAGTCGTCCCAGCGGTCCAGCGAGGCCAGGTCCATCGGGCTGAGCTTCCACTGCCGTACCGGGTCGACCTGGCGGATGGTGAACCGGGTCCGCTGCTCGCCCTGCGAGACGGAGAACCAGAACTTCACCAGGTCCACGCCGTCGTCCACCAGCATCCGTTCGAACAGCGGGGCCTGCCGCATGAAGCGCCGGTACTCGTCGTCCGAGCAGAAGCCCATGACCCGCTCCACGCCGGCCCGGTTGTACCAGGACCGGTCGAAGAGGACGATCTCACCGGCCGTCGGCAAGTGCTGAACGTAGCGCTGGAAGTACCACTGGCCGCTCTCGCGCTCGGTGGGCCTCTCCAGCGCCACCACGCGCGCGCCCCGGGGGTTCAGGTGCTCCGTGAAGCGCTTGATGGTGCCGCCCTTGCCGGCCGCGTCCCGTCCCTCGAAGACGATGACGATCCGGCGGCCGGTCTCCTTGATCCAGGTCTGCAGCTTGAGCAGCTCGATCTGCTGGAGCCGCTTGTGCCACTCGTACTCCTTGCGCTCCATGCGCCGCGGGTACGGGTAGTTCTCCCGCCAGGTTTCGATCGGGGATCCGTCCGGGCGGATGAGCACGGGGTCGTCCGGGTCGCTGTAGTCGACCTTCAGGTCGGCCAGGTCGGACAGCAGGTCCGGCGTCGTCATCCAGTCCTCCTCAGCGGCTTGTGGATCGGCGGGTCAGTGGAACTGCGGGACGATCAGGTAGATGCCGTACGCCACCACGGCCGCGCAGGCCAGGAAGCACAGCCCCGCCTGGGCGGCGCCCACGGTGCTGGTGCCGCCGCGCTCCTTGGCTCCCTCGCGGCGGGCGAGCCCGAGGACGCCGAAGGCGAAGACGACCACCACTGCGAAGGTAACTCCTATGCTCACCGCGGTGACCTCGCCGAGTGCGGTCCAGTCGATGTTCACGGGTACTCCCTCGGTCAGGCGGCGGTGCCGACGTGGGACGGAGGCGTCGTGCGGACGGCGACCTCGTGGCTGTCGTTGACGTTCTTCGCGTCGATCGGGTTGCGGCGCGACAACAGGACGATGCCGGTCGCGAGCGCGGCGCCGACCAGCGCCACCACGACCGTCCCGAAGTTGCCGCCGTGCTTGACCGCGGCCGCCGAGATGCCGCCGACCAGCGCCGCGCACGGCAGGGTGACCAGCCAGGCGGCCACCATGCGACCCGCGATGCCCCAGCGGACCTCCGCGAGCCGCCGGCCGAGACCCGCCCCGAGGATGGATCCGGAGGCGACCTGCGTGGTGGACAGCGCGAAGCCCAGGTGGGCCGAGGTCAGGATGACGGCCGTGGAGGCGGTCTCCGCGGCGAAGCCCTGCGGGGACTCGATCTCGGTCAGGCCCTTGCCCATGGTCCGGATGATCCGCCAGCCGCCGATGTAGGTGCCCAGCGCGATGGCGAGGCCGGCGCAGAAGATCACCCAGACCGGCGGGCCGGAGTCGCCCGGGAGCGCGCCGACCGAGATCAGGGTCAGGGTGATGATGCCCATGGTCTTCTGGGCGTCGTTGGTGCCGTGCGCGAGCGAGACCAGCGAGGCCGAGCCGATCTGCCCGAGCCGGAAGCCCCTGGTCACCGACGCCTCGCGGCCGCGTGCGGTGAGTTTGTACGCGCAGTACGTCGCGATCAGCGCGGCGACGCCCGCCACCACCGGCGAGGCGAACGCCGGGATGATGATCTTCTCGAGCACCTTGTCGAAGTGGACCGCGCCGGAGCCGGCGCCGACCCACACGGCGCCGATCAGACCGCCGAACAGGGCGTGCGAGGAGCTGGAGGGCAGTCCGACCAGCCAGGTGAGGAGATTCCACAGGATCGCCCCGACCAGCCCCGCGAAGATCATCGCCGGGCTCACCTTCGCGTCGTTCACGATGCCGCCGGAGATCGTTTTGGCGACCTCCGTGGAGAGGAAGGCCCCGACCAGATTCAGCACACCACTGATCAGGACGGCCGTCTTCGGTCTGAGCGCACCGGTCGCGATGGACGTGGCCATCGCGTTCGCCGTGTCATGGAACCCATTGGTGAAGTCGAAAGCCAGTGCAGTGACGATCACGACCGCCACGAGGAACGTGATGTGGTCCATTCCTTAATGCAAACAAGCGCGAGCCAATGGCGCGCGAACCGGAGGCAAACGAAGGTTCAAGAACACCGGTCCGCGTGCGGGACGCCCATGCGATGCTGAGGCCATGACCCTGGAGGACCTGCGGCGGCTGCGCCGGGCGCGCGACCGCATGGACCGCGAGTACGCCGAACCGCTCGACATGACCGAACTGGCGCGGACGGCCCTCATGTCCCCGGGACACTTCCAGCGCAGCTTCCGCAAGGCCTTCGGCGAGACGCCGTACGGCTACCTCATGACCCGGCGCGTGGAACGGGCCAAGGCGCTGCTGCGGCGCGGCGACCTCACGGTGACGGAGGTGTGCATGGCGGTCGGCTGCACCTCGCTCGGCTCCTTCAGCTCGCGCTTCACCGAGTTGGTCGGTCAGACCCCGAGCGCCTACCGGGCGCGGGACCACGAGGAGAGCACGGCGATCCCGTCCTGCGTGGCCCGCACCTTCACCCGGCCCCGTCGCCGTCCGTACTGACCGGGTCACGTTCCGCCGCCACCGCTCTACACTGACCGTCACGGCCGACGGCGTCGCCCGGCGCGGGCCGCGTGCCGCGTGCGCGCGCCGGGCGACGTCCGTGCACGCATCGGGGGAAATCGTGGCAACTGCAATCATCTGCGTCCGGAGTCCCGCACCGGTCGCGGACGCCGAGTCCCTGACCGACTGGCTCAGCGGCGAACCCGCGCTCGCCGGCCGGGTCCGGCTGAGCGGTGCCGCCCCGGCCGAGGGCCGGCTGGGCGCGCCCCTCGACACGGTCTCCGTCCTGCTGGGCGCGGGCGGCCCGCTCACCGTGCTCGCCTCCTGCCTGCGCGCCTGGATCACACAACCGCGCCGCAGCGACGTGAAACTGACCGTCCGGCACGAGCACGGCCCGGCCGTCGAGATCGACGCCAGGCGGGTCAGCCGCGAGGACGTGGCCGAGATCCTGCGCCAGGCCCTGGAGGAGCGGCCGGAACAGGACCGCTGAGGTGAGCCTGCCCGACCCCCACCGCTCCCGGGTCGTCCTGATCGGCGCGAGCCGCTACTGCGACCCGGCGCTGCCGGACCTGCCGGTCGTCGAACGCACCGTCACCGACCTCGCCGCGCTGCTCACCGGACCCCCTTACCCGCTCGTCCCCGAGGACCACTGCACGGTGCTGCTCGACGACGGCGACCTGCGCACGGTCGGCGACCGGCTGCGCGCCGCCGTCGCCGGCGCCGAGGACCTCCTGCTGGTCCACTACGCCGGGCACGGCCTGGTCGCCGGCCGCCGTCACAGCCTCTACCTGGCGCTGCCGGACAGCCGCTGGGAGGCGCCCGAGTTCAACTCCCTGGAGTACGGCAAACTGCGCGACGCCGTCCTCGACTCGCCCGCCAGGACCAAGGTGGTGGTCCTGGACTGCTGCTTCTCCGGCCGGGCCGTCGGCGACCCGCTCGGCGGCGGCACCGGGCCGATCGACCGGCTGGAGGTGGCCGGCACCTACGTCCTGACCTCCGCCCAGCGCGACCAGGTCGCCCTCGTCCTGCCGGGCGAGGAACACACCGCGTTCTCCGGCCGGTTGATCCGGCTGCTGCGCGAAGGAGTCGTCGGCGGACCCGAACTGCTCACCGTCGACGACCTCTTCCGCAGGCTGAGCGCGGTCATGGCCGCCGAGGGCCTGTCCACACCGCTCAACCGGGGCGCCGGCACCGCCGGTTCGGCCGTCCTCGGCGTCAACCGCGCGTTCGGCGCCACCGCCGGACCCGCACTGCGCCGCCGCCACACCGTCGCCGTCGAGCGGGGCCGGGCCGGGGACTGGACCGGAGCCGCCGCGCTGCTGCGGGACGTCGTCGAGGAACAGACCCGGATCCTGGGCGCCGAGCACGAGGACACCCTGCGCGGCCGCCAGTCCCACGCGCACAGCCTCGGCGGCGCCGGCAGCCCCGCGGAGGCGGCCGGGCTGCTGCGCCCGCTCCTCGCCGATCAGCTGCGGCTGCTCGGCCCCGACCACCCGGACACCCTGCGCACCCGGCAGTTCCTCGCCGTGAACCTGGGCGAGGCGGGGCACCGGCAGGAGGCGGTCGGCATGCTCCGGGTGCTGCTCGCGGACCGGGGGCGGGTACTGGGCCCGGACCACCCGCACACTCTGCGGACCCTGCACCTGCTGGCCCGCAACCTGGCGTTCGCGGGCGGCCGGGCGGAGGCCCTGGCGCTGCTGCGGGAGGTGGTGGCGGCCCGGGAGCGGCTGCTCGGCCCGGACCACCCGCACACCCTGAGGGCCGGCGCGGACCTGACGGAGGTGAGCCGTGTACGAGAGGTTCAGTGACCGCGCGCGGGACGTCGCCGACCTGGCCCGCGGTCAGGCACGTGCGCTCAGGCACTGGTACGTCGAGCCCGGCCACGTCCTGCTGGCGCTGCTCGACGACGACGCCTCCGAGGTCGTACGACAGCTCGGCGCACCCGCCGAAGAACTGCGCGCGGCCCTGGCCGAGGCCCTGGGCGGCGGCACCGTCGAACCCGGCGAGTACCTGCCCCTGAGCGGTGCGGCCGGCGGCGTGTTCGAACGGGCGCCGCGGGAGGCCGACCGGCTCGGCCACAGGATCGTGCAGCCCTTCCACGTCCTGCTCGCCCTGCTGGCCACCGCCGACCCCGTGCTGACGGACGTCCTCGCGCGGACCCGAGTCGACCCCGAACGCCCGCGCACGCCCCTCACGCCCCCGGCCGCCACGGCCCTGCTGGACTCCCTCACCCGGGATCCGGCCGCCGGCGCCCCGCCCGTCGTCGGCCGCGCCGCGGAGATCGACCGGGTGCTGCGCGTCCTGACCCGCCGCGACCGCCGGATCCCGCTGCTCACCGGGGCGCCGGGGGTGGGCAAGGAAGCCGTGGCCGTCGGGGTGGCGCGAGCCGTCGAGGCGGGCCGGGCACCGGACGCGCTGCTCGGCCGCCGGGTCCGCGCACTGGACCTGGCCGCCGTCCTGGCCGACCCGCGCCACCGCGCCCGCGGCACCGCCTTGGTCGCCGGTCTCCTCGACGAGATCGCGGATGGCACGGGACTGCTCCTGTACCTGCCCGGTGCCCTCACCCCGCTGCGCCTGCCCGAGGGCACCGCCACCCCCCTCGGGCTGCTCCGCCCGCTCCTGGAGACGCCGGGCGTGCGGGCCTTCGGCGCCTGTACGGACGCGGAGTACGACCGCCGTGACCCCGACCGGGGACTGGACCGCCTGCTGCAGCCCGTCCCGCTCGACGAGCCGCCCGCCGCCGACCTGCCCGGGATCCTGCGCGCCGGACGGGCCCGTCTGGAGGAGCACCACGCCGTGGCGCTCACCGACGAGGCGTTCGCCGCGGCCGCCGCCCTCGCCCGTGACCACGTCCCGGACCGGGCGCTGCCCGGCTCGGCCCTCGCGCTGCTCGACGAGGCGGCCGCGCTGGCCCGGACCGCTCGCGCGGCCGCGGACCGGGACGGCCCGCCGGCCGTCACCGCAGCCCATGTGACCGAGGCCCTGGCCGGCGCCGCGGGCGTCCGCGCTCCCGGCCGTCCCGCCCCGCCCGCCGGCCACGACCCCTACGTCTGGGCGATGAGCTGAGGGCGCCGACCGGTGCGGCACGACCGGCCGTTTCCTCCTAGCCTGACCCCATGGACGTAAAACTCGCGCAGTGTTTCATCGCCGTCGACGACCATGACAAGGCCCTGGCCTTCTACCGGGACGTCCTCGGCCTGGAGGTCCACAACGACGTGTCGTTCGAGGGGATGCGCTGGGTGACCGTCGGCTCGCCGCGGCAGCCGGGCGTGGAGATCGTGCTGGAGCCGCCCGGCGCCAACCCGGACGCCTCCCCCGCCGACCGGCAGGCCATGGCCGAGCTGCTCGCCAAGGGCATGCTGCGCGGGGTCATCTTCTCCACCACCGACTGCGACGCGCTCTACGAGCGGGTGCGGGAGCACGGCGGTGATGTGGTCCAGGAGCCGACCGACCAGCACTGGGGCGTGCGGGACTGCGCGTTCCGGGACCCGGCGGGCAACCTGCTGCGCTTCACCGAACACCGGGACCGCTGACCCCCGAGGCAGCCCCTCTACGATCCCCACCATGACCATCCGCTGGACGTACGCCTTCGCCGACCGGCCCGCCGCGCACCTCGCCGCCGCCCACGCCTTCTGGACGGCCGTCACCGGCACTTTCCTGTCCGCGCCGCGCGGGCAGGACGACGAGTTCGTGACGTTGCTGCCGGCCAACGGCGTCGACGCCTGCGTCAAGGTCCAGGGTGTCGACGCGGGGCCCGGCGGAGCCCACCTGGACCTGTGCGCCGAGGACGTGCCGGGCCTGGTGAAGCGCGCCCGGGAGCTGGGCGCCGAGCCGGTGGCCGAGCACGACGGCTGGGCCGTGCTGCGCTCGCCGGGCGGCCAGTCGTGGTGCGCGGTGCCCTGGCAGGGCGAGTCGGTACGGCCGCCGGTCGTCGCGGGCAGCCGGCTCGACCAGGTCAGCCTCGACATCCCGCCGTCCGCGTACGAGGCGGAGACCGCGTTCTGGTCGGAGCTGACCGGCTGGGAGCCGCTGACCGGTTCGCTGCCGGAGTTCCGGGTGCTGCGGCCGCCGGCCGGGCTGCCCGTACGGATCCTGCTCCAGCGGCTGGCCGAGGAGCGGCCCGCCACCGCCCACCTCGACCTGGCCTGCGCGGACATCGCGGCGACCCGGGCCCGGCACGAGGAACTCGGCGCCGTGCACGTGGCCGACGGCCGCCACTGGACGGTGCTGCGGGACCCGGCGGGCGGCCTCTACTGCCTGACCGGCCGGGACCCGGAGACGGGCGGCCTGCCGGCCAGGGCCTAGCTCCCGTCCGGGACCGCACGGGGCCAAGGTTCCACGGCCACGACGGCCGGGACCGGGATCGGTCCGTACACGTGCGGGAACTCCTCGCCGTCCGGGTCCACCGCCTCCCACTTCACGGGCACCCCGACCCGCGCCGGGTCCACCACGAGCACCACCAGCTCGTCCGGTCCGTCGTAGGAGCCGTACAGGAAGGCGGCGATGCGCGGGAGCTGGTCGCGGGTGGAGCAGTGGATGAAGCCCTCCTCCTGGAGGGTGCGGCCGCGGGTGGACTGCTCGTAGCGGCCCCGCGCGCGGGCGTCCTCCCACAGGGAGCGCTCGGTGATGTGCAGGATGTTCACAAGTGCGGTCATGGCGTCCACGCTAGGGCGTCGGCGGGTCCGTGCCGCCCGCGGACTCGGCCGCCGGGGAAGGTGCCGGCGACTGCCGCTCCTGGCCTCGGTTCCCGGCGCAGTCCGGATTGCGGCAGGGGCCCGGTCCCCAGACGGGAACCCATGCTCCCAGCGTCTTGTGCCGATGCACCACTTCCTCGACGGTCCGCCCGCACACGGGACAGACCGGGTCCTGGCCGTCCATGTCTCCAGACTAGGCCGAAACGGCCGGATCCGGCGGCGGCCCGGCGCCGCGCGGAAAACGGCGGGCCCCGCACGTCGTGGGGATGTGCGGGACCCGTTGGGCCGGAGCCCCCGGGAGCCGTGCGGGGTCAGGAGCCGCGTGGTTCCGGGGGTTCCGGGGTCTTCACCTGCTGCGCCGCGTCACGAACTCGGCGAGCGCGAGCAGACCGCCCGCCGACTCGGGGTCGGGAACGGCCCGGGCGAGTTCCTGCATCGCGCGGGCCATCCGGTCGGCGGCCTCGGCCTGCGCCCAGTCCCGGCCGCCCGCCCGCTCCACGGCCAGCGCGGTGCGCGCGATCTCGTCGGCGTCGGCCGGCACCCGCGGCCCGGCGTAGAGGACGGCTAGTTCCTCGGCGGCCGGATGGCCGGAGGTGAGCGCCGCGACGACCGGCAGGGACTTCTTGCGGGCCGCCAGGTCCGCGCCGGCCGGCTTGCCGGTGCGCCGTGGATCACCCCATATCCCGATGACGTCGTCGATCAGCTGGAAGGCGAGCCCGGCCTGCCTGCCGAACGCGTCGAGCGAGGCCACCTCGTCCGCCGCCCCCGCGTACAGCGCGCCGATGGCGCAGGCTGAGCCGAGCAGTGCGCCGGTCTTGGCCTCGGCCATGACGAGCACCTCGTCGAGGGTGACCTCGCCGGGGGCCCGGTCCTCCATGGCCGTGTCCGCCTGCTGGCCGGCGCAGAGTTCGAGGACGCACTGCGCGAGCCGGACGGCGGCGGGACCGGACGCCGGGTGCGGGTCCTCCGCGAGGAGCCGCAGGGCCAGCGCCTGCAGCGCGTCCCCGGCGAGGATCGCGCCGGCGTCGCCGAACACGGTCCACGCGGTGGGCCGGTGCCTGCGGGAGGTGTCCCGGTCCATGACGTCGTCGTGCAGCAGCGTGAAGTTGTGCACCAGTTCCACGGCCGCGGCGGCCCGGACGGCCCCCGTGCGGGCCGCCGGTCCGCCGAGCGCTTCGGCGGCGGCGAGGACGAGCGCGGGCCGCACCGCCTTGCCCGCGTCGCCCTCCGCCGGCGAACCGTCCGCGTGCTCCCACCCGAAGTGGTAGCGCACGATCCGCCGGATCGCACCGGGCAACGAGTCGACGGCCGCGTGCAGTTCGGGGTCGACGGACGCCCGCGCCCGCTCCAGTACGGCCGCCGCCTCGGCCCCGTCCGAGGACTCGGCCGACTCCGATGCCGGCTCCGAGGCACGCTGCTCCTGGCGCTCCGTCACGAACTCGGCCATGGCCTCCCCCTCACGGAGTGCACACGCGGTGGCGTCTGCGCCCCGGCTTCGCACGTACCCCGAGGGTGTACCCGCCCCGGAGGGCGGGGACACGGCCGCGAAGTGCGGAAACGTCACCTCCAGCGGCCGATCTCGACGTTCTCCAGCACGCCGAGCGCGTCGGGGACCAGGACGGCCGCCGAGTAGTAGGCCGTGACCAGGTAGTTGATGATGGCCTGCTCGTTGATGCCCATGAAGCGCACGGACAGGCTCGGCTCGATCTCGTCCGGGAGGCCGGACTGGCGCAGGCCGATGACGCCCTGGTCGTCCTCGCCCGTACGCATGGCGATGATCGAGGTGGTCCTGGCGTCGGAGACCGGGATCTTGTTGCACGGGTAGATCGGGACGCCGCGCCAGGTCGGGATGCGGTTGCCGCCGACCTCGACGGACTCGGGGACCAGTCCGCGCTTGTTGAGCTCACGGCCGAAGGCGGCGATCGCGCGCGGGTGGGCGAGGAAGAGCTTGGTGCCGCGGCGGCGGCTGAGCAGCTCGTCCATGTCGTCGGGGCTGGGCACGCCGTCGTGCGGCTGCAGCCGCTGGTCGTACTGGCAGTTGCTGAGGAGGCCGAACTCCGGGTTGTTGATCAGCTCGTGCTCCTGGCGCTCCTTCAACGCCTCGACGGTCAGCCGCAGCTGATGCTCGGTCTGGTTCATCGGCTGGTTGTAGAGGTCGGCCACCCGGGTGTGGATGCGCAGCACGGTCTGGGCGATGCTCAGCTCGTACTCGCGCGGCCGCGCCTCGTAGTCGACGAAGGTGTGCGGGATCTCGGGTTCGCCGCTGTGGCCGGCGGCGAGGGCGACCTCCTTCTCGCCGAACTTGTTGGTGCGCTGCTCGGGGATCGCGCGCAGCTGCTGCAGGTGCTCGCGCAGCGAGTCGGCGCGCTCGGCGACCTGTTCGAAGTCCTGCCGGGACAGGGTCAGCACGGTGCAGGCCGTGTCCGCGCGGGCGGTGTACTCCCAGATGGCGTCCGGGTCGATGAGGCCCTGCTCGCCGAAGTGCGCGCCGTCGGCGAGGACGCCGAGCACCGCGTCGTCGCCGTACGGGCCGGTGCCGATCTTCTCGACCCGGCCGTGGGCCAGCAGATAGACCTCCTCCGCTTGACTGCCGAACGAGGCGATGACCTCGCCCGCGGCGAAGTCGCGCTGGCGGCAGCGCTGCGCCAGCTCCCCCAGCACCTCCTGGTCCTCGTACGACCGCAGGACGGGCAGTTCGCCCAGCTCCGCGGGGATGACCTCGACCCGGTCCCCGGTCTTCAGGAACGTGATACGGCCGTCGCCGACCGTGTAGGTGAGTCGCCGGTTCACTCGGTACGTGCCGCCCTGGACGTCCACCCAGGGCAGTGTCCGCAGCAGCCAGCGGGAGCTGATCTCCTGCATCTGGGGTGCGGACTTGGTCGTGGTGGCCAGGTTCCGCGCGGCCGCGGTGTCCAGGGACTGCTGCGGCTTGCCCTGATCCGTGCGGACCTCTTCGCCTACCGACATAAGGAAATGCCCTCCCATACCTGCACGGACGCCGAACTGCCCGCGCATCGGTCTCGTCGGCCACCCTGTCATCACGGAGTGTGCCGGGACCATTACCCGAAAGAGCGGGAATAGATCATCGGACAGGTGGGCATGCCGGGCGAATAGTCACACGACAGGCCCACGATATGGCGACTTGTCCGGATCGGATCGCACGCGATCCGAACACCCGCGAGGAGGCCGGCCCGGACCCCCGTCCTGGGGAGGATGTTCGGCACGAGCAGACATGAACATGTGTGAACAGGCATGAACTGGTACGGAAGCGAAGGAGGCGGTCATGGCGCCACCCATGTCCGCGGACGCCTTCCTCGACGCGTTGCGGAGCGAGGGTGTCACGGTCGTCGAGGTCGGCGACTGGAGGGAACACAACCGGAACCACAAGGGGCCCTGGGGCCCGGTCCACGGTGTGATGATCCACCACACGGCGACCCGGGGCACCGCGCACACGGTCCGGATCTGCCGCGACGGCCGGCCCGGCCTGCCCGGTCCGCTCTGTCACGGCGTCATCGCCAAGGACGGCACGGTCCACCTCGTCGGCCACGGCCGCGCCAACCACGCGGGAGCGGGCGACGACGACGTCCTGCGCGCCGTGATCGCCGAGAGGGCGCTGCCCCCGGACAACGAGGCCGACACCGACGGCAACCGGCACTTCTACGGCTTCGAGTGCGAGAACCTGGGCGACGGCGAGGACCCCTGGCCCGAGGCGCAGCTCGAGGCGGTCGAGAAGGTGGCCGCGGCGGTGTGCCGGCGGCACGGCTGGACCGAGCGCTCGGTGATCGGCCATCGGGAGTGGCAGCCGGGGAAGGTGGACCCCCGCGGTTTCACGATGGCCTGGCTGCGCGGGCGTGTCCGGGACCGGCTGACGTGACCCCGCGCCCGTACCCGGGGCGACAATGACGGCGTGACCAGCGCCGACATACTCGCTCCCCGGCTCCCGTCCCCGCTCCAGGAGGTGACGGACGACCGGTTCGCCCGCCGTGGCGTCCGGCTCCTGCTCAAGCGGGACGACCTGATCCACCCGGAGCTGATCGGCAACAAGTGGCGCAAGCTGGTGCCGAACATCGAGGCGGCGGCCGGGCGGCCGGTGCTCACCTTCGGCGGTGCGTACTCCAATCATCTGCGGGCGACGGCCGCGGCCGGACGTCTGCTCGGTTTCCCGGCGGTGGGCGTGGTCCGGGGCGAGGAACTGGCCGGGCGGCCGCTGAATCCCTCGCTGGCGCGGTGCGCGGCGGACGGCATGCGTCTGCACTTCGTCGACAGGTCGACGTATCGGCGCAAGGCCGAGCCGGAGGTGCTGGCCGCGCTGGTCCGGGCGGCCGGGGCGGCCGACGCGTACGTGGTGCCGGAGGGGGGCAGCAACGCGGCCGCGGTGCGCGGGTGCCGGGCGCTCGGCGAGGAACTGCGCGGACGGGCGGACGTGGTGGCGCTCGCCTGCGGGACCGGTGGCACGCTGGCCGGGCTCGCGGCCGGGCTGGGCGCGGGACAGCGGGCGCTGGGGGTGCCGGTGCTGCGGGGCGGGTTCCTGGCCGCGGAGACGGAGCGGCTGCAGCGGGACGCGTTCGGGTCGCGGCGCGGCGACTGGTCCCTCGACGAGCGGTTCCACTTCGGCGGGTACGCGCGCACGACGCCCGAACTGGAGTGCTTCGCGCGGGACTTCGAGGACCGCCACGGACTGGCGGTGGAGCGGCTGTATGTCGCCAAGTTGCTGTATGGCCTTGTCGAGCTGACCGCCGAGGGCCGGTGGCCGCGCGGCACCCGGCTGGCGGCGGTGATCACCGCCTGACCGGGGCTTTCGTCGCGGATCCTCAGGCGGTCTCGCGGTAGGCCGCCGCCTCCTCCAGGTCCAGCCTGCGCAGCAGGGTGCGGAGCATCTCGTCGTCGATGTAGCGGTGGTCGCGGAGACGGACGAAGACCTCGCGTTCCGCGCTGATCATGTCGCGGGACAGCCGCCGGTAGGTGTCGTCGACCGACTCGCCGGTGACCGGATTGGTCTGGCCGAGGCGTTCCCAGACGGCGTTGCGGCGGCGTTCCAGGACCGTGCGCAGCCGGTCGGCGAGCGGTGGCGGCAGTTCGTTCCTCTCGTCGGAAAGGAGTTCGTCGAGGCGGCTCTCGGCCGCACGGGACGCCTGTGCCTGGGCGTTGGCCTCGGCGAGGGTCTCCGCCTGGACGTCCCGGGGCGGGAACTTCATCAGCCGGATCAGCGGGGCCAGGCTGAGGCCCTGCACCACCAGGGTGCCGATGACGGTGGTGAAGGTGAGGAAGAGGATGAGGTTGCGCTGCGGGAAGGGGCTGCCGTCGTGCAGGGTGAGCGGGATCGAGAAGGCGATGGCCAGCGAGACGACGCCGCGCATGGCGGCCCAGCCCTCGACGACGGGCGTTCTCCAGGTGAAGTCCCCCTCCCGTTCGCGGATCCGCCGGGACAGCAGGCGCGGCACGACGGCCGCCGGGTAGACCCATACGAACCGGGCCGCGACCACGACGAGGAAGAGGGCGATCGCGTACCAGCCGGCGTCGATGCCCCGGTAGGCGCCGAGACCCTTCAGGACGACGGGCAGCTGCAGTCCGATCAGTGCGAAGACCGCCGACTCCAGCAGGAACGCGACCATCCGCCACACCGCGTCCTCCTGGAGGCGGGTGGCGAAGTCGACCTCCCAGGCGCGGTGGCCCAGGTAGAGGGCGACCACGACGACCGCGAGGACACCGGAGGCGTGCAGCTGCTCGGCGACGCCGTAGGCGACGAACGGGATCAGCAGCGACAGCGTGTTCTGGAGGAGGGCCTCCTTGAGGTGGGTGCGCAGCCAGTGGATCGGCACCATCAGCACCAGGCCGACCAGCACACCGCCGATCGCGGCCACCAGGAACTCGCCGACCCCGTGCAGCCAGGAGGCGCCCTCGCCGATGGCGGCCGCGACGGCCACCCGGTAGGCGGTGATCGCGGTGGCGTCGTTCAGCAGGGACTCGCCCTGGAGGATCGTGGTGAGGCGGGACGGCAGGCCCACCCGGCGGGCGATCGCGGCGGCCGCGACGGCGTCCGTGGGCGCCAGCACCGCGCCGAGCGCCAGCGCCGCGGGCAGCGGCAGGCCGGGCACGATCACGTAGGCGGCCCAGCCGACCACGAAGGTCGCGAAGAGCACGTACCCGACCGACAGCAGCGCCACGGGACGCATGTTGGCCCGCAGGTCGAGATAGGAACTCTCGGTGCCCTCCTTGTACAGCAGCGGCGGCAGCACCAGGGGCAGCACGATCTCCGGGTCGAGCGTGTAGTCGGGAACCCCGGGAATGTACGCGAGGGCGAGCCCCACGGCGACCAGCAGCAGGGGCGCGGGCACCGGGGTGCGCCGCGCCGCTCCGGCGACCGTCGCGCTTCCCGCCACCAGCAACAGCAGTGGCAACACGTCCATGATCCTCGCCCGCCCTCATTTTCCGCGCGGCCACCCGCACACCCGTCGTAATCTGGCAATCATGAAACAGTGCACGCACGCCGGCGCGCTGCCGCACCCCGAACCCCGACCGCTGAACGAGACCTGTCCGGAGTGCCTCTCCCAGGGCTGGCACCCCGTTCAGCTGCGGCTCTGCCTGACCTGTGGCCATGTCGGCTGCTGCGACTCGTCAGCGGGAAGACACGCGACCGGACACCACGAGTCGTCCGGTCATCCCGTGATGCGGACCTTCGAGCCCGGCGAGGACTGGCGCTGGTGCTTCGTGGACCACGTCCTCGTGTGAGACTGCACTACGGCCGCCGAAGTCGGCCGTGGCGACGGTTCGACGGTTCGACGCCGGGGTACGTCAACCCGGCGCGCGCTCTTCCCAATTGGGCGAGCCGGACCCCTAGACACGGAGCGTATCCACAGGTTTACTGTGAGTGACGCCAGGGGGTTGGGGTCCCGGGACAGAAAAGTTCGGAGCGCGGTAGCGTCACCGCTGAACCACGTAGTGCGTTACCCCGGGGGGCGACCCTCGGCCCCGAAATGCTTGTACCACCATGGAGGTGAGGGTGTCCCAGATCGCAGGCGAGCCCGCGACCCAGGACTTCGTGGAAGTCCGGCTGCCGGCTGCGGGTGCCTACCTGTCGGTGCTGCGCACGGCCACGGCCGGTCTCGCCGCCCGCTTGGACTTCACCCTGGACGAGATCGAGGACCTGCGCATCGCGGTGGACGAGGCCTGCGCGATCCTGCTCCAGCAGGCCGTTCCCGGCTCGGTGCTCAGCTGTGTCTTCCGCCTCGTCGACGACTCGCTGGAGGTCACGGTCTCCGCTCCGACCACGGACGGCCACGCCCCTTCGCGCGACACCTTCGCCTGGACCGTGCTGTCGGCCCTCGCGGGCAAGGTCTCGTCGGCCGTCGACGAGGACAGGACCGTGTCGATCAGCCTCTACAAACAGCGCGGCGCGGGACCCGGGCCGGCGTGAGGAACGGGGACGGGCCGGTGCGGGACGAAGAGCGCGGCACACGGGAGATGCCGGCCGGGGGCGAGGACCCCGAGGCCGGCTCCCGCCGCATGGCTGACGGCATCGACGGCATCCCGGAACAGGCCAGGCCGCATCCGGAGGAACCCTCCGAACGCGCCGGTCTCGACGGTGCCGTGCAGAGCGCGCCCCCGGCCGACCGGAACGGGGCCACGGCTCCGCACCGGGCCGGGGCGAAGGCTCGCGGAAGGGCGACGGGCGGGACGATGAGCGAGCACGAGCGATACGCCGAGGACCAGGCGCTGGCCGCGGAGGTCGTCCAGGCGACCCAGCACGGCCCTCAGGACCGCAGCGGGGCGCGCGCCATGTTCATCGAGCTGCGCAAGATGCAGGACGGCAGCCAGGAGTACGCGGAGCTGCGCAACAAGCTGGTCCGGATGCACCTGCCGCTCGTGGAGCACCTCGCGCGCCGCTTCCGCAACCGCGGCGAGCCGCTGGACGACCTCACCCAGGTCGCCACGATCGGCCTGATCAAGTCGGTCGACCGGTTCGATCCGGAGCGGGGCGTGGAGTTCTCCACGTACGCCACCCCCACCGTGGTCGGCGAGATCAAGCGCCACTTCCGCGACAAGGGCTGGGCGGTCCGCGTGCCGCGCCGGCTGCAGGAGCTGCGCCTCGCGCTCACGACCGCCACGGCGGAGCTGTCCCAGCAGCACGGCCGCTCCCCGACCGTCCATGAACTGGCCGAGAAGCTCGCGATCTCGGAGGAGGAGGTCCTGGAGGGCCTGGAGTCGGCCAACGCCTACTCCACGCTGTCCCTGGACGTCCCCGACACCGACGACGAGTCCCCGGCGGTCGCCGACACGCTCGGCGCCGAGGACGAGGCGCTGGAGGGCGTCGAGTACCGCGAATCTCTCAAGCCGCTGCTGGAGGACCTTCCGCCCCGCGAGAAGCGGATCCTTCTCCTGCGCTTCTTCGGCAACATGACGCAGTCCCAGATCGCCCAGGAGGTCGGCATCAGCCAGATGCACGTCTCCCGCCTGCTGGCGAGGACCCTGGCCCAGCTCCGCGAGAAGCTGCTCGTCGAGGAGTAGCCCCCGGCGTCAGGTCCGCATCAGCCGCTGCGCCCCGGCCCCTTGATCCCCAGGGCCCGGGTCGTGGCCGAGTTGACCAGCAGCACCAGCGACGTCACGGCCACCACGGCCAGCACGATCCCCGCCGGAATGGCCACGCTGTCGGCCTGCAGCAGGTTGTAGGCCACCGGCAGCGCCATGATCTGCGTGATCACCGCGGGGCCCCGGCTCCAGCTCCTGCGCAGCAGCAGTCCCCGCGCCGCCAGGAGCGGCAGCAGCGCCAGCACGAGCACGGTGATGCCCCCGGTGACGGCCTGCCCCCGGTCGTCCGGCGACCCGGTGAGCCCGAGGACGAGCATCCACACCCCGCCGACCGCCAGCGCGAGCCCCTCCACCGCGCTCAGCGCGGCCGCGTACGTCAGCCGCCTCGGGCGGGGTTGCTCGGTCAGGTCGGTCTTCTCAGCCGTAGGCGCATCACTCACGGCAGAAGGGTAGCCCTCGCCCGAAAACACCGGCCCCGCCCCGCGGGGTCACGTGTTCAGGCTCACGCCCCTTTCTCTTACCGGATCCCTAACGCGGCCTGGGCCGGGTACTTCCCAGTAGGTACGCTGCAATCCATGCGTGCACTTCTCGTGGTCAATCCGGCGGCAACCACCACAAGCGCACGTAGGCGCGACGTCCTGATCCACGCGCTCGCGAGCGAGGTCGAACTGGAGGCCGTCACCACCGAGTACCGCGGCCACGCCCGTGACCTGGGCCGGCAGGCCGCGGAGAGCGAGGACATCGACCTGGTCGTGGCCCTCGGCGGCGACGGCACGGTCAACGAGGTGGTCAACGGCCTGCTGCACGCCGGCCCCGACCCGGACCGGCTGCCCGGACTCGCGGTCGTGCCCGGCGGCTCCACCAACGTCTTCGCACGCGCCCTCGGCCTGCCGAACGACCCGGTCGAGGCCACCGGCGCCCTGCTCGCCGCGCTGCGCGAGAAACAGGAGCGGCTCGTCGGCCTCGGCCTCACGGCGGGCACCCCGGGCACCGCCGACGAGGCGGTACCGCCCCGCTGGTTCACCTTCAACGCCGGGCTCGGCTTCGACGCGGGCGTGGTCGGCCGGGTCGAGCAGCAGCGCGAGCTGGGCAAGAAATCGACGCACGCGCTGTATGTACGACAGGTCGTTCGTCAGTTCTTCGGTGAACAGCACCGCCGGCAGGGCACGATCACCCTCGAACGGGCCGGCGCCGACCCGGTCACCGATCTCGTGGTGGCGATAGTCTCGAACACCTCGCCCTGGACGTATCTCGGCAATCGCCCGATGTACACGTCGCCTAAGGCCTCGTTCGATAAAGGCATCGACGTACTCGGTCTCAGCCGTCTGTCGACCGCCGCGGTTGCCCGGTATGGCACCCAGTTGCTCACTTCGTCCCCCGAGCGCGGACCTCATGGCAGGCACGCCGTCTCATTGCACGACCTGGACCAGTTCACCTTGCATTCGAAGGTGCCCCTCCCCCTTCAGATGGACGGCGACCACCTAGGACTGCGTACGAGCGTGACGTTCACAGGCGTACGCCGCGCACTGCGTGTGATTGTGTGAGCGGAACGGGCCAAAGTCCTTTCACTCGAACGTTTAGGCCAGGATCCACCCCATGGAAGTACGGCTGTGACCCAGTCGACACCGAGGAATCAAAAAAAACTTTCCGGAAGGGGTTGTATCCGTCGCTGAGGTTTGCAAGGCTCTACGTGGCGGTCGGGACAGCCCGCAACACCGGCGTCCGCTGATCACCGGAATCCCCCTTCAACTCACAGGACCCCCTGCCAGGGAACCTGGCGGTCGGCCCTTCACTTGTTGAGGGATTCGTGAAAGCGTTCACATTCACAAGCAACGTGCATGTAATACCAAGGAGAGGTAGCAGCCATGGACTGGCGTCACAACGCCGTTTGCCGCGAGGAAGACCCCGAGCTCTTCTTCCCCATCGGCAACACCGGTCCTGCGCTGCTGCAGATCGAGGAAGCCAAGGCCGTCTGCCGTCGCTGTCCTGTCATGGACCAGTGTCTGCAGTGGGCGCTCGAGTCCGGTCAGGACTCCGGCGTCTGGGGTGGTCTCAGCGAGGACGAGCGTCGTGCGATGAAGCGCCGTGCCGCCCGCAACCGGGCCCGTCAGGCCACCGCCTGACAAGTCCCACCCCTCGTGACAGCCTGAGCTTGGCGGCGCGTACAGCGAGTACGCATCTCCCGCCCCCGAGCCGCAGCGCGCAGTACCCCCGATGCGCTTAGTACGAGCAGCAACGAGCGAACGGCCCCGGACCCACCAGGTCCGGGGCTCTTTGCTGTGCCCGGCGGCCCCGGTGCCGCGGACCGCACTACTTCTGCGGCTGCACCGGCACGTCGAGGATCACCCGGGTGCCCCGCTCCGGCGCCGGCACCATGTCGAACGTGCCGCCCAACTCGCCCTCCACCAGCGTTCGTACGATCTGCAGACCGAGGTTGCCGGAGCGGTGCGGGTCGAAGCCCTCGGGCAGACCGACGCCGTCGTCCTGGACGGTGACCAGGAGTCGCGCCTCCTTGGTGGTGCCGCCGCGGACCGCCGCGACCTCGACGGTCCCGGTCTCCCCCTCGCGGAAGCCGTGTTCGAGGGCGTTCTGCAGGACCTCGGTGAGGACCATCGACAGCGGGGTGGCCACCTCGGCGTCGAGTATGCCGAAGCGTCCGGTGCGCCGGCCGGTGACCTTGCCCGGCGAGATCTCCGCGACCATCGCCAGCACGCGGTCGGCGATCTCGTCGAACTCCACGCGCTCGTCCAGGTTCTGGGACAGCGTCTCATGGACGATCGCGATCGAGCCGACCCGCCGGACGGCCTCCTCCAGGGCCTCCCGGCCGCGCTCGGACTCGATCCGGCGGGCCTGCAGGCGCAACAGCGCGGCCACCGTCTGGAGGTTGTTCTTCACCCGGTGGTGGATCTCCCGGATGGTCGCGTCCTTGGTGATCAACTCGCGCTCACGCCGCCGGAGTTCGGTGACGTCGCGGAGCAGTACCAGGGAACCGATGCGGGTGCCCTTGGGTTTGAGCGGGATGGCCCGGAACTGGATCGCGCCGTCGCTGGACTCGATCTCGAACTCGCGCGGCGCCCAGCCGCTGGCGACCTTGGCGAGCGCCTCGTCCACCGGGCCGCGGGTGGGGGCGAGTTCGGCCGTGGTGCGGCCCAGGTGGTGGCCGAGCAGGTCGGAGGCGAGCCCGAGCCGGTGGTAGGCGGAGAGCGCGTTCGGGGAGGCGTACTGGACGATGCCGTCGGCGTCGAGCCGGATCAGACCGTCGCCGACCCGCGGCGAGGCATCCATGTCGACCTGCTGGTTCGGGAAGGGAAACGATCCGGCAGCGATCATCTGCGCGAGGTCGGAGGCGCTCTGGAGGTAGGTCAGCTCCAGTCGGCTCGGGGTGCGCACGGTGAGCAGGTTGGTGTTGCGGGCGATGACCCCGAGGACCCGGCCCTCGCGCCGTACCGGGATGGACTCGACCCGTACGGGGACCTCCTCCCGCCACTCCGGGTCGCCCTCGCGGACGATCCGGCCCTCGTCCAGGGCGATGTCCAGCATCGGGCGGCGGCCCCGCGGGACCAGGTGACCGATCATGTCGTCCTGGTAGGAGGTGGGGCCGGTGTTGGGGCGCATCTGCGCCACCGAGACGTAGCGGGTGCCGTCCTCGGTGGGGACCCACAGGACCAGGTCGGCGAAGGAGAGGTCGGAGAGCAGCTGCCACTCCGACACCAGCAGATGGAGCCACTCGAGGTCGGAGTCGTCGAGGGCGGTGTGCTGGCGGACCAGTTCGTTCATGGAGGGCACTCTGCGAGCGTACCCGCGGGTCTGTTCATGGCCTAAAAGCGCCCGGAAGCACCCGCGGGCCGCGGCGCCTGGGAGGGACCCTCAACCCTCCCGGCACCGCAGCCCGGAGCAGCAACGGCCACGGGGTGTGCGGTCCCGATCGGCCGAAGGTGAGGACCCGGGGCAGTCAGGGCAGAGAGCTCCGGTTCCTCGGTCCGCCCTCCTGTGCGGGGAGGACGGAAGAGTGCGACTGCGTCGTACGGTCCCGCCGTACTCCTTCAGTGCTCGTACGCAATTGTGGACTAGACCACGGTGTGTGTCCATGCGTTGGAGACTGTTCACAGTCGATGCGGTCGCAGCGTAGCCCGCTGGGAGCGGCCATGGGGCCGGATGGGGCACGGCATTTTCCGACACCCCGGTATACAGGCGGGATTTTTCCTTGATTCACCCGTTCTGGCGTATTCGCGTAACCTCACACTTGTCCCCTTTTCACTGCGCCCGCTCCCCGGGTGAAGGGGGTGGGTTCTGTTAGATTGGTCCCATCGGATTGGTCTAAACCACATAGACAGAACGGCAGGCCCAGGGTGGAAGTTGTCATCGTTCCGGACGCCGCCGCGGGTGGCGAGCTCATCGCCGAGGCCATGGCCCAGCTGCTCCGCCGCAAGCCGGACGCGCTGCTCGGGGTGGCCACGGGCTCGACCCCGCTGCCCGTCTACCAGGCGCTCGCGGCCACGGTGCGGTCCGGTGCCGCGGACACCTCGCGGGCCCGCATAGCCCAGCTCGACGAGTACGTGGGGCTGCCGGCCGAGCATCCGGAGTCGTACCGGTCGGTGCTGCGGCGCGAGGTGCTGGAGCCGCTCGGGATCGGGATGGACGCGTTCCTCGGCCCGGACGGAGCCGCCGAGGACGTGCAGGCCGCGTGCGAGGCGTACGACAAGGCGCTGGCGCGGGCGGGCGGCGTGGACCTGCAGCTGCTCGGGATCGGGACGGACGGGCACATCGGCTTCAACGAGCCGTGCTCGTCGCTGGCCTCGCGGACCCGGATCAAGACGCTCACCGAGCAGACCCGGGTGGACAACGCGCGGTTCTTCGACGGTGACATCGCGCAGGTGCCGCACCACGTGATCACCCAGGGGATCGGGACGATCCTGGAGGCGCGGCACCTGGTGCTGCTCGCGACGGGCGAGGGGAAGGCCGACGCGGTCGCGGCGACCGTGGAAGGACCGGTCGCCGCGGTGTGTCCCGCGTCGGCGCTGCAGTTGCACCCGCACGCCACGGTGGTGGTGGACGAGGCGGCCGCGTCCAAGCTGAAGCTCGCGGACTACTTCCGGCACACGTTCGCCAACAAGCCCGCCTGGCAGGGGATCTAGCGGATCCGCCGGACGGGCGCGGGGCCGTGCCCGTGGCGGCGGGGACGCCGCTCACGGGCACGGCCCCGCGTGACGCCCTAGCGGGGCGCGATCACCTCGGCGGCCGCCGTGCCGCACACCCGCGCCGCGCCGTGGGTCGCGATGTACAGGGCGCCTCGGGCCTGGGCCTGGGGAACGCCCATCTCCACCACGACCGTGTCGGGGCGGGACGCCAGGAGCGCGTCCAGGGCCGCCGTCATCCAGGGGTGGCGGTGTTCGTCGCGGAGCACCGCCACGATCCTGCGGTCGCCCGCCGCCGCCAGGGCCTCCTGACCCGCGTGGTCGCCGGTGAAGCCGGCCGTCTCCGTGCCGGGCAGGCGCCGGGAGAGTTCCGCCGCCACGCCCCACGGGGTCTCGGCGCCCACCGCGATGTTGGACACCGGGGTGAACACGGCCACGAAGGGGGCCTCGGTCAGGGGCGGGCAGGGGTCGACGCGCGTCACGTCGAGCGCGCGGCGGGCCGCGACGAGGCCGATGTCCGGGGCCGCGGCGTCGGATCCGGCCCGGTGGGTCGTCGCCGTCCAGCGCGCCAGTGACCGCACCCGGTCCGCCGCCTGCGCGAGGCGCTCCTCGGGGAGTTCACCGGAGCGGACCGCCTCGACCAGGGCGTCGCGCAGCCGTCGTACCGTCTCCTCGTCGGCCAGACCGCCGCCCACGCAGATCGCGTCGGCTCCGGCGGCGACGGCCAGGACGCTGCCGTGTTCGATGCCGTAGGTCGCGGAGATGGCCTGCATCTCCATGCCGTCGGTGACGATGAGGCCCTGGTAGCCGAGTTCGCCGCGCAGGAGGTCGGTGAGGACGGTGCGGGACAGCGTGGCCGGGCGGGCCGGGTCCAGGGCCGGGACCAGGATGTGCGCGCTCATCACGGCACGGGTGCCCGCGGCGATGGCGGCCCGGAACGGGGCCAGCTCCCGGGTGTGCAGGACGTCGGCGGCCGCGTCGATGCGGGGCAGCGCGAGGTGCGAGTCGACGGCGGTGTCGCCGTGCCCGGGGAAGTGCTTGGTGCAGGCCGCGACTCCGGCCGACTGCAGGCCGGTGACGTAGGCCGCCGTGTGACGGGCGACCCGGTCCGGGTCGGCGCCGAAGGAACGGACGCCGATGACCGGGTTGGCCGGGTCGGAGTTGACGTCCCCGGACGGGGCCCAGTTGAAGTTGACCCCGCAGGCCGCGAGGCGGCGACCGAGTTCGAGGGCGACCTCGCGGGTCAGCTCCGTGTCGTCGACGGCGCCGAGGGCGTGGTTGCCGGGGAAGGAGGAGCCGGTGTGCACCTCCAGGCGGGTGACGTCACCTCCCTCCTCGTCGATCGCCACCAGGACGTCGTCCCGTTCGGCGCGCAACTGCGCGGTGAGGGAGGCGAGTTGCTCGGGCGAGGTGATGTTGCGGCCGAACAGGCCCACGGCGGCCAGGCCTTCGCCGAGCCGGCGCAGCAGCCAGTCGGGGGCGGTGGTGCCGGTGAAGCCGGGCTGGAGGACCGTCAGCGCGTCGCGCGTGAGTGTGTCCGTACCGCTGGCGAGTGTCGTCATCGGGTGGCGTTATCCCTTCACGGCGCCCGCGGTCAGGCCCGCGGCCATCTTGCGCTGGACGAGGAGGAAGAGGACGACGATCGGCACGGCCATCATCGTGGAGCCGGCCATCATCGGGGCGTATTCGGTGCCGTGCTTGGTGGTGAAGTTGGCGAGCCAGACGGTCGCGGTCTGGTGATCCTGGCTGAGCAGCATCAGGGCGTAGAGGTACTCGTTCCAGGCCTGGATGAAGCCGTAGACCGAGGTGGCGACCAGGCCCGGGGCCAGCAGCGGGAAGACCACGCGGACGAAGGCGCCGGTGCGCGAGCAGCCGTCGACCATCGCGGCCTCCTCCAGCTCCTTCGGGATGTTGACGATGAACCCGCGCATGGTCCACACCGTGAACGGCAGGATGAAGGTCAGGTAGGTGATGATCAGGCCGCTGAGCTTGTCGTACTGGTCCAGGTCGTTGAGGAGCAGGAAGACCGGGATGATCATGGCGACCAGCGGGATCATCTGGACCGCGAGGATGCCGACGATCACGACCTTGCGGCCGCGGAAGGCGAACCGGGAGATGGCGAGGGCGGCCAGCAGGCCGATGACCATGCCGATCGCCACGACGGACAGCGAGACGATGAGGCTGCGGCCCACCGGGCCCCAGAAATCGGCGATGTCCAGGGCGCGGCGGAAGTTGGACAGGGTCAGGCCCGTGGGCAGCAGGCTCGGGTCCGGGTCGATGGCGTCCTTCGCCGGCTTGAACGCCGTGTTCAGCATCCAGTAGACGGGGAAGCCGATGACGACGAAGACCAGCAGACCGAGGACGTTCCAGCCGAGACGGGGGCCCCTGCGGGCGGCTGCGGTGCTCATTCGACCTCTCCGATCTTCAGCATCTGGCGCATGTACACGGCGACGACGCCGAGCAGGAGGAGCACGGTGAGCAGGGCGATCGCGGAGCCCTGTCCGTAGTTGTTGACCACGAAGGCGCGGTCGTAGGAGTACGTCGTCAGGAGCTGGAACTCGGGCTCGGGGTGGCCGCCGCGCATCACGAAGACCTGCGGGAAGACGCCCATGTCCCAGATGACCGAGAGGGTCGTCAGCATCACGATGATCGGCTTGAGGATCGGGAGCGTGACGTAGCGGAAGACGCCCCAGGCGCCCGCGCCGTCCAGGCGGGCGGCCTCCTCCAGCTCCGCCGGGACCTGGGTCAGACCGGCGCTGAGCGTGATGACCACGAAGGGCACCGCTCCCCAGACCACCAGGAGCATGATGACCGCGAGTCCCTCGGGGCCGCTGGCGAACCAGTTGTGGCCGATCAGCTCGACTCCGGGAATCTTGCTGAGCAGGGCGTTGAGGATGCCGTAGTCGGAGTCGAAGAGCCACTTGAAGAGCGTGGTGGCGACGATGACCGGCATGCCCCAGCTGGCCACCAGCACGATGTTGACCAGGGTCTTCACCCAGCCGGAGACCCGCTGCAGCAGGAGGGCGATGAGCATGCCGACGACCATGGTGAAGACCACGCTGCCGACCGCGAAGATGATCGTGCGGAGCACGACCTGCCAGAACTCCGTGTCGCCGAGCACGTCCGAGAAGTTCCCGAACCCGACCCAGTCGGCGGACTTGAACCCCCACAGCTGGGACTGCCCGAACTCCTGGAAGGAGAGGGTGACCAGCCGGTAGAGAGGGTAGCCGAGCACCAGACCGAGGATCGCGAGACACGGCGCGAGCAGCAGCCAGGGGACGGCGGGTCCGCCGGATCTCCGGTCGGTCCGTGGTCGTACCGGGGTGCCCGACGGTGGCGCCGACCGCGGCGCCGGCACCTTCGCAGGTGTGGTCGTATCAGCGGCACTCATCGCGCGCTCCTAAGCAGTTCAAGAAACGTCAGGCTGAGGCGCCCCGTCAGGGGCGCGGGGAACTGCGCGACCGGACCCTACGGACCCGCAGCCGCCCCGCAACCCGACGTGGCACCTTCCGAACTCACCCACCCGCCGGACCCGCCCCGTCGACAGGCATGGCAGGTGTCCGACTACTTGGTGTTGATGACCTTGTCGATCGCGGCGTCCGCGGTCTTCGCGGCGGCCTCGACCGTCTGCTTGCCGGTGCCGATGTTCTGCAGCATGGTCTGCAGGACCTGGGCCTTCTCGACCTGGCCCCAGCCCGGTGCCATCGGGACGAACCAGTTGGACTCGGCCGCGGTGGCCGGCACCTCGGTGGCCGGGTCGCTCTTCAGGGTGGCGAGGTCGGTCTTGTTGTTGGGCAGGTTGCCCTTGGCGATCAGGCCCTTCTGGCCAGAGGGACCGGTGAACGCGTTGATCCACTCGGCCGCGACGCCCTGCGCCTTGGACTTCACCGGGATGGCGAGGTCGGAACCGCCGAGGAAGACCGGCATGTTCTTGCCGGACGGGCCGGGCATCACGAAGTTGACCAGGTTGTCCTTCAACTTGCCGCCGGTCTTGTCGTTCTTCGGGTCGGCGGCGGTGGCGCCTTCCCACGCGGCACCGAAGATCATGGACGATTTGCCCTGGCCATAGACGATGTACCGGTCGGACTCGTCCTTGGTCTTGTCACCGTGCATGTACTTGTCGATGACGTTCTTGAACTCGGTGAGGCCCTTGAGGGACTCGGGCGAGGAGAGGTTGCCCTTCCACTGGCCGCCGGACTCCGCGGCGATGGAGCCGCCGGCGTCGTAGACGAAGGACATGGCCGCGTACCAGTCACGGGTGGGCTGGTACCAGGCGCTGAACTTGTCGCCTTCCTTCTTCTGGATCTTGTCCAGGTCGGCGGTCAGCTCGGTGTAGGTCTTCGGCGTGGTCTTGATGCCGGCCGAGGCGGCGACGTCCTTGCGCCAGTTGGCGACGCGGCCACCGGCGTAGTACGGCACGCCGTAGGTCTTGCCGTCGTAGGTGACCGAGGCCTTGAGGCCGTCGAGCCACTGGCCGGAGTTGGTGAACTGGGAGGCCTCGACGGGAGCGAAGGCGCCCTTCACCATGTAGCCGAGCATCTCGGTGTTGCCCATCTCGACCACGTCGGGGGCCTTGTCGGTGGCGAGGACCGCGTCGAGCTTGGTGTTCTTGTCCGGCCAGCCGTAGTACTCGTGCTTGATCTTGATTCCCGGGTGCTTCTTCTGCACGGCGGCGTCGGCGGCCTTCACCAGGTCGGGCCAGTTGTTCTGGGCGTCCACGGTGAGCCAGACGGTCAGCGCCTTGGCGTCCGCCCCCTGCGCCTTGTTGTCGTCCTTGTTGTCACTGCCACACGCCGCGATGGAGACGACCATGCCCGCGATACCAATCGCGGCTATCAGCTTGCGCTTCACGCCACCCTCCTCAGGGATGCCACAAACCCCCCCGCCTCCCCGCACGAGCGTTGGGCCGGGACCTGGACCAATGGTGTAGACCAGTGCGGGAAGCTTGGCCCAGACCAGCAGGCCTGTCAAGGGTGGTCGAATGGGCTCCGACCAGCCGTTATGCGACCTACATATGCAGGAACCTTTAAGTAAGAAGCCCTCGAAAACCCGAGGGGCGGACGAGACAATTCCGGTAGACCACTCGCGTGGTGGACTAGACCAAAAGAGCCCGCGGCGGTATACAGAGGGGATCACGCAGCGTGCAGGGGGTGTCCCGGTACGCTGCCGTGCCACGAAGTGGCCGGATCCGGAGCCGGGAAGGCGGAGCATGAGCACCGACGTCAGCAGTGCGGAGAACGAGAGCGGGACAGCCGTCCGTACCGCGCGCGTGCCCAAGTACTACCGCCTGAAGAAACACCTCCTCGAGATGACGGAGACACAGGCCCCCGGCACCCCGGTCCCGCCCGAGCGCACGCTGGCCGCCGAGTTCGACACCTCCCGCACCACCGTCCGCCAGGCCCTGCAGGAACTTGTCGTCGAGGGCCGCCTCGAACGCATCCAGGGCAAGGGCACCTTCGTGGCCAAGCCCAAGGTCTCCCAGGCGCTCCAGCTCACCTCCTACACCGAGGACATGCGCGCCCAGGGCCTGGAGCCGACCTCGCAGCTGCTGGACATCGGCTACATCACCGCCGACGACCGCCTCGCCGGACTGCTCGACATCACGGCGGGCGGACGCGTGCTGCGCATCGAGCGGCTGCGCATGGCCAACGGCGAGCCCATGGCCATAGAGACCACCCACCTGAGCGCCAAGCGCTTCCCGGCGCTGCGCCGCTCCCTCGTCAAGTACACGTCCCTCTACACCGCCCTCGCAGAGGTGTACGACGTCCACCTCGCCGAGGCCGAGGAGATCATCGAGACCTCGCTGGCCACACCGCGCGAGGCCGGCCTGCTCGGCACCGACGTGGGCCTGCCGATGCTGATGCTCTCCCGGCACTCCCTGGACCGCGACGGCCAGCCGGTGGAGTGGGTGCGCTCGGTCTACCGCGGCGACCGCTACAAGTTCGTGGCCCGCCTCAAGCGCCCGCAGGACTGACACCGCGCGCCCTTCACAGAATCGACGTACCGATAGCCGGACGGCTACTTCCGCTGCGGCGACGCCGTGACCTAGATTGCCTGCGCGTTACACAGGCGAACGGTGAGGGGACGGAGCCGCGGTATGTCGGATGTACCTGAAGTGAGTCAGCCGGTGGTGACACCGATACGCGTGGTCATCACCGTCTGTCTGCTCGCGCCCTTCGTGGCGATGCTGTGGGTGGGCTCCTACGCGAAGACGGACCCGACGTTCATCGGGATCCCGTTCTTCTACTGGTACCAGATGCTCTGGGTGCTGATCTCCACCGCGCTCACGATGACCGCCTACCAGCTGTGGCAGCGCGAGCAGCGCGCCCGCAAGGCGGCGGCCGGCACGGACGGGGGTGCGCGGCGATGAAGGACGGCGTGAACGGCGTCGCGCTCGGCGTCTTCATCTTCTTCTTCCTGGCCGTCACGGTCATGGGCTTCATGGCCGCGCGCTGGCGCAAGGCCGAGAACGAGCACTCGCTCGACGAATGGGGCCTGGGCGGCCGGTCGTTCGGCACCTGGGTGACCTGGTTCCTGCTCGGCGGCGACCTGTACACGGCGTACACCTTCGTCGCCGTGCCGGCGGCGATCTACGCGGCGGGCGCGGCCGGCTTCTTCGCGGTGCCGTACACGATCCTCGTCTACCCGCTGATCTTCACGTTCCTGCCGCGCCTGTGGTCGGTCTCCCACCGGCACGGCTACGTGACGACCTCGGACTTCGTGCGCGGCCGCTTCGGCTCCAAGGGGCTCTCGCTGGCCGTCGCCCTGACCGGCATCCTGGCGACGATGCCCTACATCGCGCTGCAGCTCGTCGGCATCCAGGCGGTGCTCGACGTGATGGGCGTCGGCGGCGGCGACGGCACCAACTGGTTCGTGAAGGACCTCCCGCTGCTCATCGCCTTCGGCGTGCTGGCGGCCTACACCTACTCCTCAGGCCTGCGGGCGCCCGCGCTCATCGCGTTCGTGAAGGACGGGCTGATCTACCTCGTCATCGCGGTGGCGATCATCTACATCCCGATCAAGCTGGGCGGCTTCGACGACATCTTCGCCAAGGCCGGACACGCCTTCGCGCAGGTCAATCCGGCCACCGGCAAACCACGCGGGGCGCTGGCGCCACCCGAGGCCGGTCAGTGGACCTACGCCACCCTGGCGCTCGGCTCCGCGCTCGCGCTGTTCATGTACCCGCACTCGATCACCGCGACGCTCTCCTCCCGCAGCCGGGACGTGATCCGCCGCAACACCACGATCCTGCCGCTGTACTCCCTGATGCTGGGCCTGCTCGCGCTGCTCGGCTTCATGGCCATCGCGGCGGGCGTCAAGGTCACCAACGGCCAGCTGGCGATCCCCCAGCTGTTCGAGGACATGTTCCCGGACTGGTTCGCGGGCGTGGCCTTCGCGGCGATCGGCATCGGGGCCCTGGTCCCGGCGGCCATCATGTCCATCGCGGCCGCGAACCTCTTCACCCGCAACATCTACCGGGACTTCATCAAGCCGGACGCCACACCGCGGGAGGAGGCCAAGGTCTCCAAGCTCGTCTCGCTGCTGGTGAAGGTCGGCGCGCTGGTCTTCGTCCTCACCATGGACAAGACGGTCGCCATCAACTTCCAGCTGCTGGGCGGCATCTGGATCCTGCAGACCTTCCCGGCCCTGGTCGGCGGCCTGTTCACCCGCTGGTTCCACCGCTGGGCGCTGCTGGCGGGCTGGGCGGTGGGCATGGTCTACGGCACGGCCGCGGCCTACGGCGTGGCCTCCCCCACCCAGAAGCACTTCGGGGGCTCGGCCAAGGAGATCCCCGGCATCGGTGAGATCGGCTACATCGGCCTGACGGCGTTCGTGATGAACGTGGTGGTCACGGTGGTCCTGACGTTCGTCCTGAAGGCCCTGAAGGCCCCGGAGGGCATCGACGAGACGACGGCCGCGGACTACACGGCCGACGCCGGCGACCCGGGCGTGGAGAGGGAACTCCCGCCGGCCGTGGCGGAGGGCGCCCTCTGACCCGCCCCGTCGGGGGCGCGAGGACCTGCGCGGGCACCCCCTGACGACCCGCGGCGGGCCGCCGGAAAGACGTCACCACGGCGGCCCGCCGTCGTCCACACTCACGCCCATGACGATCCGCATCCGCACGGCACGGCCGACCGAGTACGACGCCCTCGGCGAGATCACCGTCCAGGCCTACCTCCGGGACGGCCTCCTCGACTACGGCGAGGACGACGAGTACCTCCCCGTTCTGAAGAACGTCGCGACCCGCGCGACCGCCGCCGAGGTCCTCGTGGCCGTGGACGGCGACACGCTCCTCGGCGGGGTCACCTTCGTCGCCGGCCCCGGCCCGATCGCCGACATCGCGCGCTCGGGCGAGGCCGAGATCAGGGCGCTCGCGGTCGCGCGCGAGGCCCGTGGCCGAGGTGCGGGCGAAGCCCTGGTGCGCGCCTGCCTCGACCGCGCGCGGGCCACGGAGGGCTGCACGGCCGTCGTCCTGTCGACCCAGCGGGGCATGCACGCCGCCCACCGGATCTACGAACGCCTCGGTTTCGTCCGCACACCCGAGCGGGACTGGAATCCCGTGCCGCACCTGGACGACGTCACTCTCCTCACCTACGAGCTGACACTCCGACACCTCCGCGACACAACATGTGGGGGTGCCACCGCGACCCGGCACTAGATGTATGCTCATGCTCGCTGTCGCCGCAGGGGAATCCGGTGCGAATCCGGAACTGTCCCGCAACGGTGTACTTGCGCACATCTGTGCGTGAGCGTCAGTCCGAGGACCTGCCGACAGCCGACGCCCGGCCGTCCGGCCCGGGTGTTCCGACGTCCGGGCCTCGTGGAGTGGGCCGGGGACGCGACACGCGTGCGTGCGCCCGTGTGCTGCCCCCTGCCCTCCGCCAGGCCCCGTGCCGAGCGAGGGAGAGCCCCACGTGACCATCGCGCCAGCCGAACCGGCTTCAGCGACCATCTCTGTGGACGAGGACGGTCCCGGCACCGCGTTGCTGCGGACCCTGACCGGGCTGACCGCCGACCTCCCCGACGCCGACCCCGGCCGGGTCGCCGCCGCCGCGCTGCGGGGCCGCTCCGCGCGGGCCGACGAGGCCGAGCTGCGCGAGCTGGCCACCGAGGCGGCCGCCGGTCTCATCTCGGAGGACCCCGCCTACTCCCGGCTCGCCGCCCGGCTGCTGACGATCTCCATCCGCGCCGAGGCCGCCTCGCAGGGCGTGACGTCCTTCACCGAGTCCGTCGCCGTCGGCCACCGCGAGGGCCTCATCGCGGACCGCACCGCCGCGTTCGCGCAGCTGCACGCGGCCCGCCTGGACGCCCTGGTCGACCCGGCCGCCGACGACCGCTTCGGCTACTTCGGCCTGCGCACCCTGCACAGCCGCTACCTGCTCCGGCACCCGATCACCCGCAAGGTCGTCGAGACCCCGCAGCACTTCATGCTCCGTGTCGCCGCCGGCCTCGCCGAGGACGACACGGCCCGCGCCCTGGACGAAGTCGCCGCGCTCTACGGGCTCATGAGCCGCCTCGACTACCTCCCCTCCTCCCCCACCCTCTTCAACTCCGGCACCCGGCACCCCCAGATGTCGTCCTGCTACCTCCTGGACTCCCCGAAGGACGAGCTGGACTCCATCTACGACCGCTACCACCAGGTGGCCCGGCTCTCCAAGCACGCCGGCGGCATCGGCCTCTCCTACAGCCGGATCCGCTCCCGGGGCTCGCTGATCCGCGGCACCAACGGGCACTCCAACGGCATCGTGCCGTTCCTCAAGACGCTCGACGCCTCGGTCGCCGCGGTGAACCAGGGCGGCCGGCGCAAGGGCGCGGCCGCGGTCTACCTGGAGACCTGGCACTCCGACATCGAGGAGTTCCTGGAGCTGCGCGACAACACCGGTGAGGACGCCCGGCGTACGCACAACCTGAACCTCGCGCACTGGATCCCGGACGAGTTCATGCGCCGGGTCAACGCCGACGAGCAGTGGTCCCTGTTCTCCCCCGCCGACGTGCCCGAGCTGGTGGACCTGTGGGGCGACGAGTTCGACGCGGCCTACCGCGCGGCGGAGGGCAGGGGCCTGGCGCGCAAGACCATCCCGGCCCGGGACCTGTACGGCCGGATGATGCGCACCCTCGCGCAGACCGGCAACGGCTGGATGACCTTCAAGGACGCGGCCAACCGCACCGCCAACCAGACCGCCGTCCCCGGTCACGTCGTCCACTCCTCGAACCTCTGCACGGAGATCCTGGAGGTCACCGACGACGGCGAGACGGCGGTCTGCAACCTGGGGTCGGTGAACCTCGGCGCGTTCGTCGACACCGCGAGCGGTGACATCGACTGGGAGCGGCTGGACGAGACCGTGCGCACCGCGGTCACCTTCCTCGACCGGGTCGTCGACATCAACTTCTACCCGACCGAGCAGGCCGGCCGTTCCAACGCCAAGTGGCGTCCCGTGGGCCTCGGCGCCATGGGTCTCCAGGACGTCTTCTTCAGGCTGCGGCTGCCGTTCGACTCCGCCGAGGCCAAGGCGCTCTCCACCCGGATCGCCGAGCGCATCATGCTCGCCGCGTACGAGGCCTCCGCCGACCTCGCCGAGCGCAGCGGCCCGCTCCCGGCCTGGGAGAAGACCCGTACCGCGCGGGGTGTGCTGCACCCGGACCACTTCGGCGTCGAGTTCACCTGGCCGGAGCGCTGGGCCGCGCTGCGCGCGCGGATCGCGACGACCGGGCTGCGCAACAGCCTGCTGCTCGCGATCGCGCCCACCGCCACCATCGCCTCGATCGCCGGTGTCTACGAGTGCATCGAGCCGCAGGTCTCGAACCTCTTCAAGCGCGAGACGCTGTCCGGCGAGTTCCTCCAGGTCAACTCCTACCTGGTGCGGGAGCTCAAGGAACTCGGCGTCTGGGACGCCCGCACCCGTGAGGCGCTGCGCGAGGCCAACGGCTCGGTGCAGGACTTCGCGTGGATCCCGGCGGACGTACGGGCGCTGTACCGCACGGCCTGGGAGATCCCGCAGCGCGGCCTGATCGACATGGCCGCGGCCCGCACGCCGTACCTGGACCAGGCCCAGTCCCTGAACCTGTTCCTGGAGACGCCGACCATCGGCAAGCTCTCCTCCATGTACGCGTACGCCTGGAAGTCGGGCCTGAAGACGACGTACTACCTGCGTTCGCGCCCGGCGACCCGGATCGCCCGTGCCGCGCAGGCCCAAGCCACCGTTCCCGCCCAGCAGACGCCCGTCGACGACGCGGTCGCCTGCTCCCTGGAAAACCCCGAGTCCTGCGAGGCCTGCCAGTAATGACCACCCAGAACAAGAACCTGCTCGACCCGGGCTTCGAGCTGACTCTGCGCCCGATGCGCTACCCCGACTTCTACGAGCGCTACCGGGACGCCATCAAGAACACCTGGACCGTCGAGGAGGTCGACCTCCACTCGGACGTCGCCGACCTCGCCAAGCTCAGCGCCTCCGAGCAGCACCTGATCGGCCGGCTGGTCGCGTTCTTCGCGACCGGTGACTCGATCGTCGCGAACAACCTGGTGCTGACGCTGTACAAGCACATCAACTCCCCCGAGGCGCGGCTCTACCTGAGCCGTCAGCTGTTCGAGGAGGCCGTGCACGTCCAGTTCTACCTGACGCTGCTGGACACCTATCTGCCAAACCCGGAGGACCGCACGGCCGCGTTCGCCGCCGTGGAGAACATCCCCTCCATCCGGGAGAAGGCCGAGTTCTGCTTCAAGTGGATGGACTCGGTGGAGAACCTGGACCGGCTGGAGTCCCGGGCCGACCGCCGCCGGTTCCTGCTCAACCTGATCTGCTTCGCCGCGTGCATCGAGGGCCTGTTCTTCTACGGCGCCTTCGCGTACGTCTACTGGTTCCGCAGCCGGGGTCTGCTGCACGGTCTCGCCACGGGCACCAACTGGGTGTTCCGCGACGAGACGATGCACATGAGCTTCGCGTTCGACGTGGTCGACACGGTCCGCAAGGAGGAGCCGGACCTGTTCGACGACGAACTCCGCCAGCAGGTCACCGACATGCTGCGGGAGGCCGTCGAGGCGGAGCTGCAGTTCGCCCGTGACCTGTGCGGTGACGGCCTGCCCGGCATGAACACGGACTCGATGCGCCAGTACCTGGAGTGCGTCGCCGACCAACGGCTCGGCCGCCTCGGCTTCGCTCCGGTGTACGGCTCGGAGAACCCGTTCTCCTTCATGGAGCTGCAGGGCGTTCAGGAGCTGACGAACTTCTTCGAGCGGCGTCCGTCCGCGTACCAGGTCGCGGTGGAGGGCACCGTCGACCTCGACGAGGACTTCTGAGCCACCGGGGTCTCCCGCTCTCCGCGGTCCTCGTGGGCCTCCCTGATCTGCCGGTCGATGCGCCTGTCGCGCAGGACGCCGAGCACGGACGGGAGGGCCATGAGGACCAGGATCCCGAGGACCAGGACCATTCCGACGAGACCTTGGATCTGGTTTCCGTTCATGGACACCACTGTCGCGCCGGATGCTCCTTACCGTGAGTGGCAGCACTGCCACACACCCTCGAATTACTGCCAGCGACGAGGCACACTGGCAGCATGCTGAAGAACGTGGCCGCGGTGCTCCTGGACGGTGTGCATCCCTTCGAACTCGGCGTGGTGTGCGAGGTCTTCGGCCTCGACCGCTCCGACGAGGGGCTGCCGGTGTACGACTTCGCGGTGGTCTCCGCGGAGGGACCGTCGCTCGCCACGCATGTGCCGGGCCTGACCGTCGCCACGCCCTTCGGCCTGGACCGGCTGGAGGAGGCGGACCTGATCGCGGTGCCGGCCGCCGACTCGAACGCCGACCGGGACTATCCGCCCGAGCTGCTCGACGCGCTGCGCCGGGCCGTGGACCGGGGCGCCCGGGTGCTCAGCGTCTGCTCCGGCGTCTTCGTGCTGGGCGCGGCCGGGCTGCTGGACGGCCGCCGGTGCGCCGTGCACTGGCGGCACGCCCGGCTGCTGGCCCGGCGCTTCCCGCGCACCCGGGTCGAACCCGACGTGCTGTACGTCGACGAGGACCCGGTGATCACCTCGGCGGGCACCGCGGCCGGCATCGACGCCTGCCTGCACATCGTCCGCAAGGAACAGGGCCCCGAGATCGCCCGGAAGATCGCCCGGCGGATGGTGGTGCCCCCGCACCGGGACGGCGGACAGGCCCAGTACATCGAGCGCCCGCTGCCCGAGGGCCCCTGCGACACCGTCGGCGAGGTGCTGGCCTGGATGGCGGAGCACCTCGACGAGGAGGTCACCGTCGAGCAGCTGGCCGCTCGCGCCCTGATGGCCCCGCGCACCTTCGCCCGCCGCTTCCAGCAGGAGACCGGCACCACGCCCTACCGCTGGCTCCTGCGGCAACGAGTGCTGCTGGCACAGGAGTTGCTGGAGGGCACCGACGAGACGATGGACGCCGTCGCGGGCCGCGCGGGCTTCGGCACGGCGGCCGCGCTGCGGCACCAGTTCGTGAAGGAGCTGGGCACCACGCCGAACTCCTACCGGCGCGCGTTCCGGGGCCCGCAGGCCGCCTGAGCGCGCGCCGGTATCAGGACTGGCCGGAGGCAGGTCACCAGGGCACGGGCGTGAGCAGCAGCCGCTGCGGACGCAGGGTGATGCCCACCCGGGTGGAGTCGTCGGACCCGGGGACCTGTTCGAAGCGGTAGCGGGCACACAACGCCGCGGTGATCAGGCTCAGTTGGGCCATGGAGAAGTGGTCGCTCGGGCACTTGCGGTTGCCGACGCTGAAGGGGTTCATGGCGTACTTCGGCACGTCCTTGGCCCGCTCCGGAAGCCAGCGGTCCGGGTCGAAGTCGAGGTGCGCGTCGTAGGAGCGGGCGTCGCGCTGGATGGCGTAGGGGCTGTAGACGATGTCGGCGCCCGCCGGAATGCGATAGCCGCCCAGCTCGGTGTCGGCCTTGGCACGCCGCGTCAATATCCATACGGCGGGCCGCAAACGCATCGTCTCGACGATGACATTGTTGGTGTGCGTGAGCCGCCGAACGTGCTCGAATCCGACCGGTCGACCTCCTGTCACGGATTCGACCTCGGCGCGCACCTTCTCGGCCTGTTCCGGGTGTTCGGCGAGGACCTGGAGCAGCCACATGATCGTGGAAGCGACGGTTTCACTGCCGGGCGTGAGTATCGCGACGACCTGGTCGTGGATCTCCTGTTCCCCGATGGGCTCGCCATTCTCGTCCTCCGCCGCGAGCAATGCTGTCAGCAAATCGTCCGGCTTTTGACCAGATGCCCGGCGCTCGGCGACGATCTCGTCGACGAGGAGATGCAAATCGGCCAGGGCCCGGTTGAATTCGCGGTTGGCCGGCAACGGCAGCCGGTACAGCGGACCGAGTGGTACGACCATCCGCCGGTACATACCGCGGAAGACGCTCGCGAGATCGACGCTCAGGCGCTCCGCGCGCTCGTCCATGTACGCGCCGCGCAGCAGGCACCGGGCGGCGATGCGGACCGCGACCCGGAAGGACTCCGAGGTGCAGTCGATCGTGTCGCCGGGCTGCCAGCGCCCGGTCAGCGCGTGTGCCTCCTCCTCCATGATCGGGCCGTAGCCGGGGATCGCGGCGAGGCTGAACGCGGGCTGGATGGTGCGGCGCTGGCGGCGGTGGCGGGGCCCGTTGGCGGTGGCCACGCCCTCCTTGCCGAGCAGCCCCTCCAGGGACTCCCAGAGCGGGCCGGCGATGAGGAAGTCGGGGTTGAGGGCGAGGGCCCCGGTGAGCGCCGGCGTGGTGACGGCGTACACCTCCTTGGGGCCCAGGCGCAGCCGCACCAGGTCGCCGTCGGCGGGCAGCCGGGACATGAAGGCCAGCGGGTCGCGGGCCAGTTGCCGGCCGTGGCCGAGCACCGGGACACCGCCGCGGGCGAGGGGCGGTTCGCGCAGTTCACCGTGTTCGGAAGCCTCCGCGGTCGCGGGCTTCACGGACTCGACGGTCATTTCTCACCTGCCGCTTCGTTGTTGACGTACGGGGGCGTGGACCGGTCGTCCCAGCTGTCGACCATGTACCGGCCGGATTCGTGGTGGAACCAGTAGACGGAGCTGAACCAGTTCCGCATATTGGCCACGCAGGACAGGACGGCGGCGCCGAGTTCCTTTCCGCGCACGGTGCCGTCGTCGAGCTGTTCGGCGAATCGATGGGCGACCCGCTCGGCGGCCAGGAATTCGGTGATGCATTCCTCGACGCGTCGCCTGACTTCTTCGACCGCCTTCTCCAGGCTCATTCCCTCGTGGGTGACGAGGGAGATTCCGAGATTGTGCACCTCGTCGCCCGCTATTTCCTTGGGAAGCGAGCAGAGGTCGTTGTACCAGGCGGCGAATTCCTGGCTGAGCAGGGCCGGGCGGCGGTATGCCGGATTCTTGCGCACGGCGTCCGGGAGTTCGGTTCCCGCGCTCGGCTCCAGCAGGTCCGTCCATATCCAGTGGGCGAAGGTGAGGCGGCGCAGCGCGAGGTATTCCTCGACCTGCGGGATGTATCCCGTGGTGCGGTTGCGGTACTCGCGGTCGTAGGCCTCGATCACCTCGTGGAAATGCCGGGCGAACCGCTGGTTCCAGGTCACCGGCAGGAACGCGTACAGCCGCGCCACGCTGTCCGCGAACCCCGCGACCAGGGTGTCCGGATGGTGCAGGTGGTGCAGCGGAGCGTCGAGGGCCGTGTGCAGGCGGAGCCGCAGCCGCCGCCAGTCGGCCGCCCGGCCGTGCACGACGTCACGGTCGTGCCGGTCGTCCCAGACGAAGAACCAGGCGCTGTAGTCGCATATCGCCTGGATCACCTCGTCGGAGGCGCCCAGGTAGTAGCCGGCCATGAGGTCGGTGTAGCAAAGGCCGTCGGCATATTCCCGCACCTTGTCGGCAGGCATCAGCCGCTTTTCCAGCAGCCACAGGCGGGTCTTCTCCTGGAGCTGTGGCCAATACGGATGCAGACGCCGTGGAAACCCGTCCTCGATCACCGGCAGGGCGAGTTGTGGTGGAACCGCGATCGCCGTCGGCGTCGATGTGGTGCTGTGTGAGAAAGCGTGCACGAACATACCCCTCTCAGCCGCCAGGTGCGCACACCCCTACCGCTGTGCCGGGCGTGCGCCGTTGCGTATCCCCGCACTTCCCATTCAGCACCACAACTGACCGATCTGGGAACGGATTTGCTTCTTTCACTACCCCCCAGTGCCGAGAATCTCCCCTTGTGTGACTGATTAGGGTTCGCTAGGGGCGCACAAAGGATCGAATGTACGACGGACAGACGAACGAGTCTGACCGGACATGACGAACGCCTGGCCGGGGACGTTCCCGACCAGGCGTCACCACTGCCCTCGCCCGTCTCAGTCGTTGGCGACCACGGGGTAGCGGGGCTCGTTCTCGGCCATCTGCCGCAGCGCGTCCTTGCGTTCGCGCTTGGAGAGCCTGTCGATGTACAGGTACCCGTACAGGTGGTCCGTCTCGTGCTGCAAACACCGAGCGAAGTAGCCGGTGCCGCGGACCTTGATCGGGTTGCCCTGCTCGTCCTGGCCGGTGACCTCGGCGTAGTCGGGGCGGGCGAGCGGCGCGTAGGCGGTGGGCACCGACAGGCAGCCCTCGTTGCTGTCGTCCAGGCGCCGCTTGTCCGCCGGCAGGTCGACCAGCTTCGGGTTGCACACCACACCGACGTGCCGGGCGCCCTCGTCGTCCTGGCAGTCGTAGACGAAGACCTTCAGGTCGACGCCGATCTGGTTGGCGGCGAGGCCGACGCCCTCGGCGGTCCGCTGGCTGGCGAACATGTCGGCCACCAGCTGCGCCAGCTCGTCACCGAACTCGGTGACGTCCTTGCACTCCTTGTGCAGCACCGGGTTGCCGACGACGGTGATGGGCCGCGAGGTCCCCCGCGCACGCCAGGCGTTCTCGCGCTCCTCGGTTCCCTCGGTGTCGACGACGAACCCGTCGTCGTCCACGGGGAGCACGCCCGCGTGCTGCTGATCGGTGTCCTGCTGCGCCATGACCGACGTAAGCCTTCCTGGATAAAACAAGGGGGATGTTGCTGATACAGGGTACGGGGAGCGCCCCGCCAGGGGCGCGGGGAACCGCGCGATCAGCCCCCACCCCGGCGCACCCGGAACACGGCCTCAGCAGACCTCTTCCAGATCCCGCCAGTCCCGGGAGTCCGGGCTGTCCGCGACCCACCCGTCCAGCAGCCCCCTGACCAGCGCGGCCGGCGCGGCCACCCCGCACTCGCGCTCCGGCACCCACAGCTGCCCGTCCGTCCGGTGCCCGAGCGGTCCCGGATGCCCCGGCTCACTGTGGTCGTGGGGGTCGAGGTGCACTCCGTCGCCCTCGTCGGACGGCATCCGCGACTCGGAGCACATCCGGCACAGCAGCCGCACCGAGGAGGACCAGTCCTCCGCGGCGAACCCGGCGTCCCCGGCCAGCCGCTCCAGCGCGTCCCGGTCCGCCTCGGTCGCCGCCTCCAGCAGCACCACCCAGGTCGGCACCGGCGACGGCGCCCACAGCTCGATCTCGTCGAAGACGGGGTAGGCGTGCCCGGTCGCCGTGGTCCGCTCGCCGTGCGGGACCCCGTCGTGCAGCACGACCTCGCCCCAGCGCCGCCCGGACGACGGCAGCGGGATCGACTGCACCTCGATGCGGGCCGGGTCCAGACGCCGTCCCCAGACCACCTCGGCCTCCCCCTCAGGGGACAGCCGTACGGCGGCGCTGCCCAGGTCCATCCCGTCCGGCTCGCCGGAGACGGTGGCACCGCCGGGCACCCGCAGCCCGTACGCCTGCCAGGCCCGCCGGGCCAGCGGCCAGTCCTGGAGGGCGGTCGCGGCGATCCCGACGTTCCACCAGTCCGGCGCCCCGGCCTCCCGGTCCAGGAGCGCCACCGCGCGCAGTCCGGCGGCTCGCGCCTGCTCCCAGTCGTGCCGGAACTTGTGCAGCAGGGCGAGGTTGAACCAGGACTCGGAGAGCCAGGGTTCCAGGTCGGCGGCGCGTGTCAGCAGTTCGCCCGCGTCCTCGTACCGGCCGTCGCCGATCAGCGTGAACGCACGGTCGGTGGCCTGCCGCCAGGAGGCGGAGGGCCGGTGCCGTCCCTTGCCGAAGATCCTCACGATTCCCGCCTGCCAGTTCCATTTCCGCACAGTGGGCTGGCTTGTGCCCCCGGACATCACCCTCTCCCTCGCATCCAACCACGGACGGGTGGAGGGCCGCTCATTACCCATGGGTTACCCAGCCGCGCGCAGGGTCAGACAGTCTCTGGAGAGCACGCGCGCCAGGGACTCCACGACCTCGGGAGCGTAGTCCCCCGCGGTGGCCAGCCGTAACTCCTCGAGCGCCGTCAACGGTCCGCCGGGCCCGGAGTCCCGGGCCTTCTCCTCGTACGCGTTGACGACCCGGACGATCCGCGCGGCGAGCGGCTGCTCCCGGTAGGGGTCGGCCTGCCGCTCCACGACCACGGCGACCGCCCCGGCCACCCCGGTCTGCCGTACGACGGCTCCGCCGAGCAGGGCGATCCGGCGCTGCTCGGCCGGCGGCAGGACGGCCGTGGCCCCGGCCGGCACCGGGTCGACCAGGCTCAGCTGGCCGATGTCGTGCATCAGCGCCGCGTACTCCAGCACGGTGAGCTCGGCGCCGGACAGTCCCAGGTCACGCCCGACGGCCTGGCTGAGCACGGCCACCCGCCGGGCATGACCGGCCGGGGTGTACCCCGCGATCTCGGTGGCCCGGGCCAGGGAGGCGATGGTCTGCCGGTAGGTGGCCCGCACGGCGGCGTACCGGCGCAGCGCGAGCTGGGTGAGCAGGAGGGGCAGGCAGAAGACGGGCAGTGCCCACAGCCCGACGACGGCCACGGCCAGTGCCATGACCGCGCCGGTGGCGCAGACGGCGGACCCGATGCCGAGCAGTCCGCGCAGTTCGTCGCGGAGCAGCGGCCCGAACGGCCAGCCGGTCCGCGAGCGCGCCTGGGCGGCGGCGAGCACGGCGTCGCACAGCGCGGTGAGCACCAGCAGCGCGATCAGCAGCAGCGCGTACGCCGGCCCGCTCCAGTGCTTCAACACGCCCCTGCTGTAGAGGGGTTGGAAGCAGACGGCGGCGAAGCCGACGGTGAGCGCGCGGCGGGCGAGACGGTCGAGCGTGGGCCGGCGGCCGTCGGCGATGTGGGACACGCTGCCGAGCAGCGAGGCCGCGCAGACGACGGTGACGACCTGGAAGGCCCCGTCGTGCGTGGCGGCCCCGCCGTCGGCGCCCAGCAGCGCGTAGGCGAGTCCCGCGGCGGCGGCGAGCGGGGCGTCCTCCCGGACCTCGGCGCCGGTGCGCCGGCTCAGCTCGCCGACGGCGACGAGCCCTCCGAAGGCGAGCGCGATCCGCCGGTCTGCCAGTCCCTCCCAGAGGGTGCCGGCGAGACAGCCGAGGGCGAGGAGGAGCGCGGCGGTCCGGATGCCGGCGAGGACGGCGGGCACGGTGGGAATCCGCCCCGGCTCCCGGAGGTCCGGGAACGCTCCGGCGGGGCCGGCGGCGGTCCGCGCCGGGGCGAGCGAGGAGTCGGGGGAGGTCATGGGGTGCTCCGGCCGGCCGTCTGGGCCGCGCCGTGCGGACGGCGCACGGCGGACGGGCCGGCCGCGGGACCGTCGGCGGTCACCGCGGGGTGCCAGCCCTGCCTGGCCAGCGCGCGGTCCAGCGCGTCGACGGCGTCGGTGTCGAACTGGCGGCCCGCGCAGCGCCGTAGCTCCCGCACCGCCGCCGCGACCGGCCGGGCGCGGCTGTAGGAGCGGGTCGAGGTCATGGCGTCGAACGCGTCGGCGACGGCCACCACGCGCGCGGACTGAGGGATCTGACTGCCGGCCAGGCCGTAGGGGTAGCCGCTGCCGTCGATGCGCTCGTGGTGGTGGAGGATCGCCGCCCGGGCCTCGCCGAGGAAGGAGATCCCGCGCACCATCTCGTGGCCGTACTCGGGGTGGAGCTGGATGATCCGCCGTTCCTCGGGGGTGAGCGGTCCGTCCTTGCGCAGCAGCCGGGTCGGGACGCCGAGCTTCCCCACGTCGTGCAGGATCCCGGCGAAGCGGAGCACCTCCACCCGCTCGTCGTCCAGGCCCAGCTCGCGCGCGATCATCACGGAGGCCTGCCCGACCCGTTCGCTGTGCCCGCGGGTGTAGCCGTCCTTGATGTCGACGGCCTGCACGAGCGCGCGAATGGTGGCCTGGTGCGCGGCGCGTTCGCGGTGGTACTGGGCGAAGGCCCACCAGGAGACGCACATCGGCAGCAGCACGAGCAGCGCGGCGACGGGACCGAAGGGGCTGCGCCACAGCACGGCCATCATCAGGCCGGCCAGCCCGTGCACCCCGATCGGCGCGAGGGAGCGGGAGAGCAGCCCCCGCCAGGCCCGTCGTGCCGGTACGCGCTCGGCCAGGGCGAGGATCCCGCCGTCCAGCAGGGCGAGCACCCCGCAGAACGCCAGCACCGCCGCCGCGCACGGCAGCAGCGCGTAGGGGAAGTCGCAGCCCACCACGGAGTCCCGGCCGCCCAGGGCCGAGTGGACCTGCCCCGCGCTCCACACGGCGAGCGCCGGTTCGGCGGCCCGCCAGATCCGCCGGAGCGTGCGCGGGCGCTGCTCGACGTGCGAGAGGAGCGCGCCCGGCAGGGCCACCAGCGCGGCGGCGGAGGGCGGCAGCAGGAAGGCGCCGGCGAGCAGCACCGGGTAGAAGGTGCCGTCGAACCGCCGTCGTACGACGTGCTCGCAGGACGCGTACAGCGCGGCCAGCAGGGCCACCGCCCACCACGTCGTGCGCGGGCCGGGCAGGGGCAGCAGGCAGCACACGGCGCCGAGGGCGGCGCAGGTCACGTACGCGCGCGCCCGTGCCGGAACCGCCTCCATCGCGCCCTCCCCCGACCATGCCTGTCCAGGCTCCGGAGCCTAGGGGGCAGCCGGAGTCTCCGGGGGTGATGAGCGGAGGATTAGCACATTCGGGTGACGGACCACCGGGGGCGGCACCGTCCGGCGCGGCGCGCTCGGTGCGCGCTCAGCGCTCCTGCGGGGCGGCCTGAGCGGGCTCGGTGGCCGTGACGTCGTGCTCGGGGACGGCCTGGCCCGAGCGGATCAGGTCCAGCCGCCCGAGCACCTTGGCCCGCAGGTCGGTGGGCACGTCGTCATGCCCGCAGCACCGCTTGACCAGCTTCTTCACGGCCTCCTCCAGCCCGTACTTCTCCAGGCAGGGGGAGCACTCCTCGAAGTGCTGCTTGAACTTGACTCGATCGACGTCCGGCACCTCGCTGTCGAGGAACTCGTACAGGTGATCGAGTACCTCACTGCAGTCCGTCTCGTGCGGCTCTCCGCAGCTCATGAGCCCGAGCCTTTCGCTTCGTTCGACTCTCCGGCGCCGGCCGGGACGAGTCCGCGCTCACGCGCGTAGTCCTCCAGCATGCCGCGCAGTTGACGGCGGCCCCGGTGCAGCCGGGACATCACCGTACCGATGGGTGTCCCCATGATGTCCGCGATCTCCTTGTACGCAAAGCCCTCTACGTCGGCGAGGTAGACGGCGATGCGGAATTCCTCGGGGATCGCCTGCAGCGCTTCCTTCACGTCCGAGTCGGGCAGGTGGTCGAGCGCCTGCGACTCCGCGGAGCGCAGACCGGTCGACATGTGCGACTCGGCACGCGCGAGCTGCCAGTCCTCGATCTCCTCGGCCGCGGAGCGCTGGGGTTCGCGCTGCTTCTTGCGGTACGAGTTGATGAAGGTGTTGGTGAGAATGCGGTACAGCCAGGCCTTGAGGTTGGTGCCCTCACGGAACTGGTGGAAGGACGCGTACGCCTTGGCGTAGGTCTCCTGCACCAGGTCCTCGGCGTCGGCCGGGTTGCGTGTCATGCGCAGCGCGGCCGAGTACATCTGGTCGAGGAACTCCAGCGCGTCCCGCTCGAAGCGCGCGGTGCGCTCCGAGGTCGACTCCGCGCCCGTGCCCTGGCCCTCGGGCAGCTCCGCCTGGCCGTCGTCGGTCCCTGCGTCGGTACCGGTGACCGGACCCACCTCCTCAAGATCCAGGGCGGGACCGAAACCGATCCCACTCGACTCGGAGGATAGAACACGACCCGTGCCTGCCGCCGCTCGAATGGGAGCGGTCTTGGCCGCGTGCAGCACTGTCCAGTCCAGGTCAGCGCTGCTGCTGCGGCTCGGGCATACGGTCGAACCCATGCGGCGGACTTCCTCTCCTTCGGCGTCGGCGCTGGTGCCCCAGCACTTCTGTCCGCCTCAACAGTGGTCCGCCGCGCAACATTCCCGGGCGTCACCCGAGTGACGCGGTCCATGCGACGACCGCGTCCGTGATGATGGTCACTGCCCGTTCCGGCGTGATGTCCGCCCTTTTGGGGACGGCGAACCCGTGATCGGCGTCCGGCACCTCGACGAGGGTGTGTCCGCCGTCCGGGAACTCGGCCGGCTTCCCGAACGGGTCGTTCCCGCCCTGCACGACGAGCGTGGGCACCCCGGCGCCCAGCAGTTCCTCCGCCCGGGACTTCTCGGGCCTGCCGGGCGGGTGCAGCGGGAAGCTCAGCGCGAGGACCGCCACGGCCCCCAGCTCCCGCGCGGTACGGCAGGCGACCCGGGCGCCGGCGCTGCGCCCGCCGGACACCACCGGCAGGCCCGGTGCGGCGAGCGCGGGCCACACGCCCCGCCAGCCCGTGTCGAGCGTCCTGGGCGCCGGGGCGACCTTCCGGCCGGCCACCCGCCAGGGCTGCTCGACGAGGGCCACGCTCACGCCGTGGCCGGGCAGGACCGCGGCGAGCGCCCGGAGGTCCCGCGCCTCGACTCCCCCGCCCGCCCCGTGGCCCAGCGCGAGCACCAGCCTGGCCCGCCGCGCCTCGTGCCAGGTGACGCGGGCGTCCCCCGCCTCCGTACCGACGATCTTCGAATTGGTCACGGGAGAAGGCTAGAAGCCGCGCGGCCGGAAGCCGGCGGCTAGAAGAGCGTACTCTCCTCCGGTGCGGCCAGTTCCGTCAGCAGCTCCGGGCCGTTGTTGCGGACGTTGCTGACGGCCGTGGAGACCGGGTAGGCGCGCATCAGGCCCTCCGGCGGCGGGGCGAGCAGCGAGCGCAGGTCCTCGACGTCCGTGCGGGCCGGGTCGAGCCAGGCGTCGAAGCGGTCCGGGGTCAGCATCAGCGGCATCCGGGGGTGGATCTCGGACAGCGAGCGCGGGCCCTCGGCGGGCGCCACCGCCAGGGGCGAGGTCTCCGCCTCGGTGGTGATCACCGAGCAGGTCGCCCACCAGGCCAGCGGGTGCTCGTCGGGCAGCGTCCGGTCGCGCCAGAACTCGTACAGTCCGGCCATGGCGAACACCGAGCCGTCGGCGGGGAGCACGAAGTACGGCTGCTTGCGCGCCCGCTTCTTCTTTCCCTCCACCTCCAGGTCCCGCTCGTCCTTGGCGGTGACCCACTCGTAGTAGCCGTCGGCGGGCAGGATGCAGCGGCGGGCGGCGAAGGCGCGGCGGTACGACGGCTTCTCGTGCACGGTCTCGGCGCGCGCGTTGATCATCCGGGCGCCGCCCTCGGGCGACTTGGCCCAGGACGGCACCAACCCCCACTTGAGCCTGCGCAGCTGACGGACCGGCCGCTTGTCGTCAGCGTCCCTGAGCGGCCGGTCCAGGACGGCGTAGACCTCCTTGGTGGGGGCCACGTTGTAGTCGGGCTCCAGAGTCTCCTCGGGCTCCCACTTCTCGACCTCGAAGATTCCGGCCAGGTCCTCGGGCCCACGACTCGACGCGTACCGTCCGCACATCTTCACAACCCTACATTTCACTCCCGGGACTGAAGCCCGGACGGCGGAACAGGACTGAGGACGGGACGGCGGGACACGCGGCGGACCGCCGTGCCTGACCGGTGCCGGGGCGGCGGCCCGTTCCCGTCCCGCGGCGTCCCGCCCGCACATGCATACGTGCCACACTGCCGACTCCGTACGACGAGAGGGAACGACCGCAGACCATGGACACCAGCACAGCGACCTCTCTGTGGGACGAGCTGACCGGCTCCCAGCCCGACCCGGACCTGTGGGTGGTGGTCGCCACGCTCGCCGCCGCGGCCGCCGTGGTGGTCCCGCACTCCGTGTGGCGGATAGCCCGCAACACGATCACGATCGCCCACGAGGGCGGCCACGGTCTGGTCGCCCTGCTCACCGGCCGTCGGCTGACCGGCATCCGGCTGCACTCCGACACCAGCGGCCTCACCGTCAGCCGGGGCAAGCCGCACGGCCTGGGCATGATCCTCACCGCGGCGGCCGGCTACACCGCGCCGCCGCTCCTGGGCCTGGGCGGCGCGGCCCTGCTCGGCGCCGGCCGCATCACCCTGCTGCTCTGGGTCGCCACGGCGCTGCTCATCGCCATGCTGGTGATGATCCGCAACGCGTACGGCGTCCTGACGGTGTTCCTGACGGGCGGCCTGTTCCTGCTGGTGTCCTGGCTGGCGGGACCGCAGGTGCAGGCGGCCTTCGCCTACGCGGTCGTCTGGTTCCTGCTGCTCGGCGGCGTCCGGCCGGCCTTCGAGCTCCAGGCGAAGCGCTCCCGCGGCGGTGCCGGCGACTCGGACGCCGACCAGCTGGCGCGGCTGACCCATCTCCCGGCGGGCGTATGGCTGTTCCTGTTCCACACGGTCTCGCTGTGCTCGCTGATCGGCGGCGGCCGCTGGCTGCTCGGCGTGTGAGCGAAGCGGCGCGGCGCACACCGGCACGGCCGGCCGGACCGGCCGCGGGGCGGCGCCGGCCCGCGGCCGGGTCCGCGCGGACCCGGCGAACCCTCCACCGCCCCCGCCCGCACGACGGCCCGTCCCGCGGAGCGACCGGCGCCCCGGCCGCGCACTAAAGTGACCCCATGGCCGCAAACCCCACCGCACCTACCGCCCTCTGGCCCGCCCCGCACGCGCGCGGAGCCGTCGACGCGACGGTTCACGTGCCCGGGTCCAAGTCGGTCACCAACCGCGCCCTGGTCCTCGCCGCCCTCGCCTCCGAGCCCGGCTGGCTGCGCCGCCCGCTCCGCTCCCGCGACACCCTGCTGATGGCCGGCGCCCTGCGCGCGATGGGCGTCGGCATCGAGGAGACGGTGTCCTCCAGCTCCTCCGGCGCGGGCACGGCCGAGGGCTGCGGCGAGGCCTGGCGGGTGATCCCCGCGGGGCTCCGCGGCCCCGCCACCGTCGACGTCGGCAACGCGGGCACGGTGATGCGTTTCCTCCCGCCCGTCGCCACCCTCGCGGCCGGCGACATCCGCTTCGACGGCGACCCCCGTTCCCACGAGCGGCCCCTGCACGGCGTGATCGACGCCCTGCGCGCCCTCGGCGCCCGGATCGACGACGACGGCCGGGGCGCGCTCCCGCTGACGGTGCACGGCAGCGGCGCTCTGGAGGGCGGTCCGGTGTCGATCGACGCCTCGTCCTCCTCCCAGTTCGTGTCGGCCCTGCTGCTCTCCGGCCCGCGGTTCAACCAGGGCGTGGAGGTGCGCCACGTCGGTGCGTCGCTCCCGTCCCTGCCGCACATCCGGATGACCGTCGACATGCTGCGCGCGGTCGGCGCCCAGGTGGACACCCCGGAGGCGGGCGGCGAGCCGAACGTCTGGCGGGTCACCCCGGGCGCCCTGCTCGGGCGGGACCTGACCGTAGAGCCGGACCTCTCCAACGCCCAGCCGTTCCTGGCCGCCGCGCTGGTGACGGGCGGCAGGGTGCTGATCCCGGACTGGCCGTCGCGGACCACCCAGCCGGGTGACCGGCTGCGCGAGATCTTCACCGAGATGGGCGGTTCCTGCGAACTGACCGACTACGGGCTGGAGTTCAGCGGTTCCGGCCACATCCACGGCATCGACGTCGACCTCGGTGACGTCGGTGAACTGACCCCGGGCATCGCGGCGGTCGCCGCGCTCGCCGACTCCCCGTCGACCCTGCGGGGCGTGTCCCACCTCCGCCTGCACGAGACGGACCGGCTGGCCGCGCTCACCAAGGAGATCAACGAACTGGGCGGCGACGTCACCGAGACCGCCGACGGCCTGCACATCCGCCCGCGCGCCCTGCACGGCGGGGTCTTCCACACCTACGAGGACCACCGCATGGCCACCGCCGGTGCGATCATCGGCCTGGTTGTGGAGGACGTGCGGATCGAGAACGTGGCGACCACGGCGAAGACCCTGCCGGACTTCCCCGACCTGTGGACCGGGATGCTCGGGAGCGACGGGGCCTAGGGGCGTACGACATGCGCCGCTACGGCAAGCACACCGACGAGGACGACATCCGCCAGCGTCCCAACCGCAAGGGCACCCGGCCGCGGACCCACATCCGCCCGGCCCACGAGGACGCGGCGGAGGGCATGGTCCTCACCGTCGACCGGGGCCGGCTGACCTGCCTGGTCGAGGGCCGGACGATCCTGGCGATGAAGGCGCGCGAGCTGGGCCGCAAGGCCGCGGTGGTGGGTGACCGGGTGGCCCTGGTCGGTGACCTGTCCGGCACGAAGGACACCCTGGCCAGGATCGTGCGCATCGAGAGCAGGACGTCCGTGCTGCGCCGGACCGCCGACGACGACGATCCGTTCGAGCGGGTGGTCGTCGCCAACGCCGACCAGCTGGCGATCGTCACGGCCCTGGCCGACCCGGAGCCGCGCCCGCGTCTCATCGACCGCTGCCTGGTGGCGGCCTTCGACGGCGGTCTCACCCCGCTCCTGGTGATGACCAAGTCGGACCTGGCCCCGCCGGACAAGCTCCTCGAACTCTACGGCGACCTGCAGATCCCCTACGTGGTCACGAGCCGCGAGGAACTGGAGACGGGGGACGCGGCCCGTGTGGTCCAGGAACACCTGGACGGCAAGATCACGGCGTTCGTCGGCCACTCCGGCGTCGGCAAGACGACCCTCGTCAACGCCCTCGTCCCCGAGGACCTGCGGCGGACGACGGGTCATGTGAACGCGGTGACCGGCCGCGGCCGCCACACCACGACCTCCGCCCTGGCCCTGCCGCTCACCGGCGACGACGGCTGGGTCGTCGACACCCCGGGCGTCCGCTCCTTCGGGCTCGCGCACATCGACCCGTCCCGCGTGATCCACGCCTTCCCGGACCTGGAGCCCGGCACCGAGAACTGCCCCCGCGCGTGCAGCCACGACGAACCGGACTGCGCGCTGGACGCATGGGTCGCCGAGGGCCACGCCGACCCGGCCCGCCTCTACTCGCTGCGCCGGCTCCTGTCGACCCGCGAGCGCACGGAAGGCGACTGACCACCGCGTTGTTTGTGCTGACCCGAGTTCGGTAAGTGCATAATCGCACCGAGCTGGTCTTACGGGAGGACGGCACATGGCGTGGCTGCTGGTGATCGTGGCCGGAATTCTGGAGACCGGCTTCGCCGTCTGCCTCAAGCTCTCCCACGGCTTCACGCGCCTGTGGCCGACGATCGCGTTCGCGTCCTTCGCCCTGGGCAGCTTCGGCCTGCTGACCCTGTCCCTGAAGAAGCTGGACGTGGGTCCGGCGTACGCGGTGTGGACCGGCATCGGAGCGGCCGGCACGGCGATCTACGGCATGATCTTCCTGGGCGACCTGGTGTCCACCCTGAAGATCATCTCCATCAGCCTGGTGATCGCGGGCGTGATCGGGCTCCAGCTGTCGGGCTCCGCCCACTGACACGCGCCCGCAGAGGGCGCCCCCGCGGTTCGGCGGGGGTGCGGCGAGGGCGAGAGGCGTGACCTCACACCGGCTGACGCGACAGCACCCCCCGCACCAGCTCCGCCACCCCGCCCTCCCCCGGCGGCGCGGCCACGCACGACAGCGCAAGCCGGACCACCAGCTCGCAGGACCGCGCCAGCTCGCCGTTGCCCCGCACCGCGCCGCCTCCCGCCAGCACGACCACCGCGCGGTCCCGCACGATCTGCACGAAGTCCCCCGGTGAGGGCAGCGGGCCGTCCGCCCGCCGCTGCGCCGGGACCGCCGAGGACGACGGCACCGCCGTCAGCGCGGGCGTCGGCAGCCGCTCGCTCCAGCACCCGGTGAGCATCGCCCGTACCAGCACGTTCTCCCGTGCCGCCGCGGCCGTCCACTCGGCCGCCGCCGTCAGCCGTTCACGGGCCTCGGCGTGGCTGGCCAGCGCCCGCTCCACCCCCGCGAGATACCCGTCGGCCTCCCTGCGCACCAGCGCCCTGGCCAGGCCTTCCTTGCTGCCGAACTCGTTGTACAGCGTCTGCCGCGACACCCCGGCGGCCGCGGCCACGTCGACCATCCGCACGGCGGCCCACGGGCGGTGGGCGAGCGCCGTGTAGGCGGCGTCCAGCAGGGATTCCCGGGCTGCAGGCATCATCGCCTCCTGGGGCGGACGGCTCTGCGCCCAGATTTGACGCGCACGAACCCACTGTCAAGGGTTCGCGAAGGTGCCGGGGGGCGCCCTTCGGCCCACACGCGCGGGCGTCCTCGAACCGGCACGCGCGCGTCCCCGGCACCCCGCTCCCCGCCCGGCCACCCGCCGTGTCCCCGGCCGGTCACCCGTCTCCCCGCGACATCCCCCGTATCCGCCCCGTCCCCGTGTAGCCCCGCCCCCGCCCCGGCAGATAGCGTTCGTCACATGCCGGACTACCACGATGACCTGCGGCTCGCCCACGTGCTCGCGGACGCGGCCGACGCCGCCACCATGGACCGCTTCAAGGCCCTCGACCTCAAGGTGGAGACCAAGCCGGACATGACGCCGGTGAGCGAGGCGGACAAGGCGGCCGAGGAGCTGATCCGCGGTCAGTTGCAGCGGGCCCGCCCACGGGACGCGGTCCTGGGCGAGGAGTACGGCATCGAGGGCACCGGCCCGCGCCGCTGGGTGATCGACCCGATCGACGGCACCAAGAACTACGTCCGCGGAGTGCCCGTCTGGGCGACCCTGATCTCCCTGATGGAGGCGGCCGAGGGCGGCTACCGGCCGGTCGTCGGCGTGGTCTCCGCGCCCGCGCTGGGCCGCCGCTGGTGGGCGGCGCTGGGGCACGGCGCCTTCACCGGCCGCAGCCTCACCTCCGCCACCCGCCTGCACGTCTCCAAGGTCTCGAAGCTGTCCGACGCCTCGTTCGCGTACTCCTCGCTGGGCGGCTGGGAGGAGCGCGGCTCGCTGAACGGCTTCCTCGACCTGACCCGGGACGTGTGGCGCACGCGCGCGTACGGCGACTTCTGGCCGTACATGATGGTCGCCGAGGGATCGGTGGACCTCTGCGCCGAGCCGGAGCTGTCCCTGTGGGACATGGCGGCCACCGCGATCGTCGTCACGGAGGCCGGCGGCACCTTCACCGGTCTGGACGGACGCCCCGGCCCGCACAGCGGCAACGCGGCCGCGTCCAACGGCCTGCTCCACGACGAGCTGCTGTCGTACCTCACCCAGCGTTACTGAAACGGTCTTCTGGGGCAGAACGGGGCAGACGCGCTGGCACATATGAGCGCGTGCGCCCTCAATTGGCTACCCGCACCCCCTTGTTGACTCCCGCTTTACCTGCCACCCTGTGAGAACCCCCACTTTGTGAAGTTGTGAATCGCTGAACTGTCTCCGCGGTTCTCCCAGGAGGTGGCACCTTCCATGCTCGTCCGTGACGCCATGAGTACGGTGGTCCTCACCGTCGGCCCGGCCCACACGCTCCGCCAGGCGGCCGTCCTGATGTCCGCGCGCCGCGTGGGCGCGGCGATCGTCCACGACCCGGACGCCGGCGGCATCGGCATCCTCACCGAACGCGACATCCTGAACTCCGTCGGCCTGGGCCAGAACCCGGACACGGAACCGATCCACGCCCACACCACCAACGACGTCGTGTTCGCCGCCCCGACCTGGACCCTGGAGGAGGCGGCGCGGGCGATGGCCCACGGCGGCTTCCGCCACCTGATCGTCCTGGACGGCGGCGAACCGGCCGGCATCGTCTCGGTCCGCGACATCATCCGCTGCTGGGTCGGGGCCCGTGCGCCGCAACCCGCCTGACACCCCTGCCGCCGCCCGTCCACCAGCCACGCCCGATGCTGGACTCTGTCCAAATCAAGTCCCGCTCTAAAGTCACACCCATTCGGGAAATGGTCGGCCTGCTGTTAGGCTGGATGCCATGAGTGACCTTCTGGATCGGCTGCGTGGACGCGGATGGCGGATGACCGCGCAGCGACGCGTCGTGGCCGAGGTCCTCGACGGCGAACACGTCCACCTGACGGCCGACGAGGTCCATGCCAGGGCCGTCGTCAAGCTGCCGGAGATCTCCCGGGCGACCGTCTACAACACGCTGGGCGAGCTGGTCTCGCTGGGCGAGGTCCTCGAGGTCTCGACGGACAAGCGCGCCAAGCGGTACGACCCGAACGCGCACCAGCCGCACCATCACCTGGTCTGCGCCCGCTGCGGCTCGATCCGGGACGTCCACCCGACCGGCAACCCGCTGGCCGACCTTCCCGCCTCGGAGCGCTTCGGCTTCACGGTCTCCGACGTCGAGGTGACGTACCGCGGCCTGTGCCCGGACTGCGCGGCGGCCGCCTGAGAAACGTTCCCGAAGGCCCCGGCACCCTCACGGTGCCGGGGCCTTCATGTCGCCTCTCACGGCCCTTCCCGTGACCGGGGAACGCCGTGCACCCCTGACCGGGGAAACACCGAGGGCCGGAATCCGTTTCCGGATTCCGGCCCTCGGCCTTCAGTAGCGGGGACAGGATTTGAACCTGCGACCTCTGGGTTATGAGCCCAGCGAGCTACCGAGCTGCTCCACCCCGCGTCGATGAACAGAACACTACGTGAGGGACGCGAGCAGAAGCAAATCCATTACCGGCAACCCGCCTGACCTGCGAAAGGACGCCGGTCAGGCGGACAGCTCCTCGCGCAGCGCGTCCCGCAGCCGCCCGGCCCGCTCACTGACCTCGGCCGGTCCCAGCGCCACCGCCCGGTCCGCCCACCGCTGCCCCTCGGCCAGCTCGCCACGACGCGCGTAGACCAGGGCCAGCCGCAACGCCGCCCGCCCGTGCCCCGCGTCGGCGGCGCGCTGCCACCACACGGCGGCCTCGGGCTCGCTCCCCTCGCGGGCCAGCAGCAGCCCGAGGTTGAACGCGCCGTTGCGCGACCCGGCCTCGGCCGCCGTGCGGTACCAGCGCGCCGCCTCCACGACGTCCCCGCGGCCGGCGGCCAGCATCCCGACCCGCACCTGGGCGCGCCGGTGCCCCTGCGAGGCGGCCCGCTCGTACCACTCCTCGCACTCGGTCTTGGTGTGCACCGACGGCTCGCCCAGCTCGTGCTCGGAGACCTTCGGCCGCCGCGCGTCGAGCACGGCCGCGAGCCGGTACGCGCCCTCGGCGCTGCCGCCGCCCGCCGCGCACCTCAGGTGCCGTTCGGCGGCCGCCTCGTCGCCCTCGCGCAGCCGGGCGATGCCGACCTGGAGCGCGGCCTCCGCGTGCCCGGCGGCGGCCGCCTGCTCGTAGCAGCGCAGCGCGACGCGGTCCTCGCCCCGTCCCGCGTACAGGATCCCGAGGTTGAACGCGGCGTCCACGCTGCCGGCCTCGGCCGCCTTGGAGAACCACGGCTCGGCACCGGCGGTGTCGCCGACCTGGAGCAGCAGGACGGCGAGCGCGTTGGCCGCCTCCCGGTGTCCCGCGTAGGCGGCCCGGCGGTACCACTGCTCGGCCTGCGCGGTCCGCCCCTGCTCGGCGCAGAGCAGGGCGAGGTTGTACGCGCCGTTGTCGTCGCCCGCGTCCATCGCCGCCCGGTACCAGCGCTCGGCGGTCTGCGTCTCGCCGCGCTCGGCGTGCAGCGCGCCCAGGGCGTTGGCGGCGTTGCCGTCGCCGTCCTGCGCGGCGCGCAGCCACCACACGGCGGCGCTCTCGGTGTCCCCGGCGTCGCGCAGCAGGAAACCGAGCGCGCAGGCGGCACGGGCCTCGCCGTCCTTGGCGGAGGTCAGGTACCAGCGTCCGGCCTCCTTCAGCTCGCCGCGCCGCTCCAGGATCGCCCCGAGGTGCAGCGCGGCCCGCCGGTGGCCGCGAGCGGCGGCCTGCCGGTACCACTGCTCGGCCTCCGCGGCCCCGGTGGCGCTCTCCGCGACGGTGGCGGCGTCGGCCCCGCCCTCCCCCTCGCCCGCGCCGCGGTCCAGCGCCCGCGCCAGCCGGTAGGCGGCCTCGCGGTGCCCGCGCTCGGCGGCGGCCCGCATCCAGTGACCGGCGTGCGCGTCGCCGCGGTGCTCCAGCAGGTCGGCGAGCGCGTAGGCGCCGAGCGCGTGGCCCTGCTCGGCGGACTGGCGCAGCCAGTACTCGGCGGCGGGTTCGTCCCCGCGCTCGCGGTGGTGCCGGCCGAGCGCGTGGGCGGCCGGCGCGGAACCGGCCACGGCGGCGATCCGCCACCACCCGGCGGCCTCGTCGGGGTAGCCGCGCTGGTGCAGCAGGACACCCAGGTTGTTGGCGGCGGCCCGGTCGCCGGCGGCGGTGGCGGCACGCAACTGGGGCTCGGCCCCGTCGAGGTCGCCACGGCGCAGCAGCAGCGCACCGAGGACACTCATCGACTCCACGTCACCGGCCTCGGCGTGGAGCCGGTGACGTGCCTCCTCAGCGGCCTCAACGGCCTCGTCGCGGGTAGGCTCCTCGCCCGAAGGCTGCACAAATCGCCCTGTCTCGAACAGAGTTGCCTTGTCCCCCATAACGTCCATCGTCGCACCACCTGCAACCTGGGTACATCCGGTATAGCGCAACCCGTGAGGTCACTTCAGCGTTTTGTCGACTTGCCCACAGAACGACAAGTCAAACACATCCGGCCCAACTCCCCACCGCGGCTCGGCGGTCGCGCGCACCGGTACATGCGTTCGCCGCACGTCCGGACACCAGGAGCCGCCGGACCCGGGCGCGGCCACCCTCCGCGCCCGCACACCACGAAGGCCCGGATCCAAAAGGATCCGGGCCTTCGAGTTCAGTAGCGGGGACAGGATTTGAACCTGCGACCTCTGGGTTATGAGCCCAGCGAGCTACCGAGCTGCTCCACCCCGCGCCGTTGTGTTCAAACCGTACCACGGCGCGGGGCGGTCCTGATCATCCGCCCGGACCGGAGCCGCCGCTCGGGCTCGGGCTCGCGTCGGCGCCCGGGCTCGGACTGCCGCTCGGCGAGGCGCCGCCACCGGTCCCACCGGCCTTGGACTGCGCCTCCTCGGCGCGCCTGAGCGCGTCCTGGAGCTGGTCCTGGGCCTTGCCGTACGCCGTCCAGTCGCCCTTCTTCAGGGCCTCCTGGCCCGCCTCGAAGGCCTTCTGGGCGTCGTCGAGCGCCTGCCGGACCGTCGGGTTGCCGGACGCGGGCGGGGGGGTCGTCCCGGTGTCCGAGGACCCGGTGTCCGAGGACCCGGTGTCGGTGCCGCCCGACCCGAAGACCTTGTCGAGCGCCTCCCCGAGGGTGTTCTCGAAGACGGTCCTGCCCTCGTAGGTGACCAACACCTTGCGCAGCAGGGGGTACTTGACGCCGGCACCGCGGACGTAGACCGGCTCCGCGTAGAGCAGGCCCCCGTCCAGCGGCACGGTCAGCAGATTGCCGTACTCGACCTCGGAGTCGCCGCCCTTCAGGAGTTTGATGGCGGCCGCGATCTCCTGTTCGGAGTTGAACTTGCTCTGGACCTGTTTGGGCCCGTCGACCGTCGTACTGGTCGGCAGTTTCAGGATTCTGATCTTGCCGTAGTCCTGCGAACCGGCCTCGGAGTCCACCGACATGAACGCGCTGAGGTTGTCCCGGCCGTTGGGCGTGAACGTGGTCGAGAGCGAGAACGTCTGCGCGCTCTGGTCCGGCATCTTCATGCTCAGGTAGTACGGCGGCACCGCGTCGCCCGACTTGTTGGTCGGGTCGTCGGGCACCTGCCACACCTCGCTGCCGGTCAGGAACGTCTGGGCGTCCGTCACGTGGTAGCGGGTGAGCAGTTCGCGCTGCACCTTGAACAGGTCCTGCGGGTACCGGAGATGGTCCATCAGGTCCTGCGAGATGGCGTCCCTGGGCTGCACCGTGCCCGGGAAGGCCTTCATCCAGGTCTTCAGCACCGGGTCCTCGGTGTCCCACTGGTAGAGCTTGACCTGGCCGGAGTAGGCGTCGACGGTCGCCTTCACCGAGTTGCGGATGTAGTTGACCTGGTTCTGCTGGGCCACCACCGCGCGCGAGTTGTTGGTCGCGGTCAGCGAGTCGGCGGTGGTGTCGCCGAGGGTCGTACGCGAGGCGTAGGGATAGCCGTTGGACGTCGTGTAGGCGTCGACGATCCACTGGATGCGGCCGTCCACGATCGCCGGGTAGGCGTCGCCGTCGATGGTCAGCCAGGGGGCGACCGCCTCGACCCGCTCCTTGGGCGTGCGGTTGTACAGGATCCGCGAGCCCTCGCCGATCGCGCCCGAGTACAGGATCTGCGGCTCGTTGAACGCCACCGCGTACGCGGCCCGGTTGACCGGACTGGAGAGACTGACGCCGCTCCTGCCCGCGTAACTGGTGAGCTTCTCACCGTTGTCGTCGGAGTAGTCGATCTCTTTCTGGGGACCGCCGACGATGGAGTAGGTGTTGGTCTTCTCGCCGTAGTAGACGCGCTGCTCGTACGTGCCCAGGTCGCCCTTGGACGGCAGGTCGGACTCGGTGAAGACCGGCTGGCCCTGGTCGTCGGCCTCGGTGCCCTTGGCGGCGACCACGCCGTAGCCGTGCGTGTAGCGGAAGTGGTCGTTGATCCAGTTGTTCTTCGGGATGCCGGCCAGGTTCAGCTCACGCAGACCGATGACGGTGTCCTGGGCCTTGCCGTCCTTGCTGTAGCGGTCCACGTCCAGATTGGTCGGGAACGCGTAGTAGTTCCGCATCTGCTGGAGCTGCTGGAACGTCGGCGAGACGATGTTCGGGTCCATGATCCGGATGCTCGCCGTGCTGTCGACGTCGTCGCGGAGCCTGGACGTGTCCGTGGTCGTGCTCGTGCCCTTGTACTCGGTGACCTTGGTGTCGTCGATGCCGTACGCCTCGCGGGTCGCCTTGAGGTTCTTCTGGACGTACGGGGCTTCCTTGGTCTGCTCGTTGGGCTGGACCTGGAACTTCTGGACGATCGCCGGATACAGGCCGCCGATGAGGATCGCCGACAGGACCATGAGGCCGAAGCCGATGACGGGCAGCTGCCAGGTGCGCCGCCACAGGGTCGCGAAGAACAGCACCGCGCAGATGACGGCGATGCAGAACAGGATCGTCTTGGCCGGCAGGTACGCGTTGGCGTCGACGTACCTCAGGCCCGTCCAGTTGCCGGTGGCCTTGAAGTCGCTGGACTTCACCGCCAGTCCGTACCGGTCGAGCCAGTAGGCGACCGCCTTGAGCGCGACGAAGAGGCCGAGCAGCACCGAGAGGTGACCGGTCGCGGCACCGGTGGCGCGCGCGCCGGGGCTGGTGACGCGCAAGCCGCCGTACAGGTAGTGGGTGAGCGCGGCGGCGATCAGGGAGAGGATCGCGGTGGCGAAGCCGAAGCCCAGCAGGAACCGGTACCAGGGCAGGTCGAAGGCGTAGAAGGAGACGTCGAGGTGGAACTGCGGGTCCTTCTGGTGGAAGGGCACGCCGTTGACCCACATCAGCCAGGTACGCCACTGACCGGCCGCGGAGGCGCCGGCGATCAGTCCGACCAGCGCGGTGACCGCGAGCAGCAGCCACCGCTTGTACGGCGCGATGCCCATCCGGTAGCGGTCCAGGCTCTGCTGCTCCATCGACATGGCGCTCAGCGGCGGCCTGAGCCGGTGCGCGAGCCAGATGTTGAAGCCCACCGCGGCGGCCATCAGCAGCCCGAAGACGAAGAACAGGCCGATCTTCGTCCACAGGGTGGTGGTGAACACCGAGGAGTAGTGCACCGACCGGTACCAGAGCCAGTCCGTCCAGAAGCCCGCGAACATGGTGAACGCCATGCCGAGCACGGCAAGGACGCCCAGGGTCATGAGCAGGGTCCGGACGCGCCGGGACGGGCGGCCCGCTCTCATCCGCGGCCCCGTCGGGCCTCCGCCGCGGTCCGGCATCTGGAAAGCCAAGGTGCGCACCTCGAAGTTCGCTGTTTGTCCGCTGTTGTTGCGTCAGGCCCCCTTGTCCGCGGACCCGACGTGGCCCCCGTGATCGTGGGGGCACACCTATGCAACTTACTCACGACTTACTCGGTTCCCGATTCCGGCCATGAACGAGGCAGGATTGTGACCATGTCCAACACTCCCATGGCAGCGAACCCGCTCACCCGGGCCGTACTCGAGATCGACGAGTACGCCTCCGGCCTCGGCTGGGACCAGCCCGCTCGCCTCTTCGCCCTCGTCGACACCGCGCGGCTGCGCACCCAGGAACCGGCTCTGGCCGCTCAGCTCGGTCTGGAGGACGAGTCCGCGACCACCGGCCTGACCCCGATCGAGCAGGACGAGGTGCCGACGGACAAGGCGCTGGACGAGTTCCTGGGCACCATCGCCTGGCCGGACGCGGTGGTCGGCTGCGCCCTCACCGTGGAGCGGCTGATGCTGCCGCCGTCCGCCGAGAAGCAGGTCCCGGAGGGGCTGAGCGAGGCCAGTCTGGCCACGTGGGTGGCCCAGCACCCCGACCGCCAGGAGGTCCGGATGACGGTCGCCGTGCTGCGGGACGGCACCCGCGACGCGGCGGTCCGGCTGCGCGAGAAGGACACCCCGACGGAGGTCCTCACCGGACCCGACCTGGTGCCGGGTCTGGCGGAGGCGCTGAAGGCCACGTTCGCCGACTGAGCCGCCCTGCGCGGCCCGCGCACGACGCCGGGGGCGCTCCTCGTCACGAGGGGCGCCCCCGGGGCGTCGGAGCCGCTCGGATGCCTCAGCCCTTGGTTCCGCACTTCGGCAGGGCGCCGGTGTTCCCGGCGCGGATGTCCTTGAGGGCGCCGAGGGCGTCGTCGATCGTCTTGACCTTGACCAGGGTGAGCCCGCCCGGGGTGTCCTTGGCCGCCTCGGCGCAGTTGTCGGCCGGGGTCAGGAAGTACTGGGCGCCCTTGTCGCGGGCCCCGATGGTCTTCAGGGAGATGCCGCCGATCGGGCCGACCGTGCCGTCGTCGGCGATCGTGCCGGTGCCGGCGACGAACCTGCCGCCGGTGAGGCTGCCCGGGGTGAGCTTGTCGTAGATGCCGAGCGCGAACATGAGGCCGGCGCTCGGTCCGCCGACGTCGGCCAGCTTGATGTCGACGGTGAACGGGAACGTGTGATCGGTCCCGGCCGAGATCCCGACGATGGCCCGCTTCTCGCCCTTGTCGGAGGAGGCGGCCGTCCGCACGGTGATCTTCTCGGTCCTGGTGGCCGTCTTCTTCGCCTTCTGGGCGGCGGCCTGCTCCTTGGCGGGCACGACCGTGAAGACGACGTCCTCGCCGGGCTTGTGCTTGGTCACCAGCGTGGCGACGTCGGCCGGCTGCTTGACCGCCGTGCCGTCGACGTCCTTGATGACGTCACCGGCGTGCAGCCTGCCCTCGGAGGGCGAGTCCTTGAGGACCGTCGAGACGATGACCCAGGACTTCACCGGGACGCCCAGTTCCTTCAGGGCGGCGACCTTCGCGCTCTCCTGGGACTCGCTGAACTCCTCGGCGTTCTCCTGGGTGGACTGCTGTTCGGTCTTGCCGTCCGGGTAGAGCGTGTCGTGCGGCACGACCTTGGTGTCGTGGGAGAGCCAGCCGTAGAGGGCCTCCACGAGGTTCATCTTGTAGTCGGCGCTGGTCACCCGCACCGTCGTCATGTTCAGGTGCCCGGAGGTCGCGTAGGTCTTGTGACCGGAGATCTGCAGCACCGGCTCGCCGCCGTGGTCCCCGAGCGTGTTCACGGTCGGGCCGGGGGACATCTCCGAGTACGGCACGTTGATGAGCACTCCGGCGCACAGGAGCGCGATCAGCATCAGGGTGGAGGCGAGCATCGTCGCGGTGCGGCGTGGCATGCGAAGACAGTACGGGACGTGTCTGTCGGCGCACCGTCAGGGCCACCCGTGAAAGCCGGCTCAGCCGCCGGAGTGGGACCGCTCCATCGCCTCGCGGAACCGGGCGTACCCGTCGAGTTCGGGCCCGTCGCTCCGCGTCCTCCTGGTCCGGTTGGCCCAGCTTCCCCACAGACCGGCTGCGACCGCGGCGACCAGCGGAATCAGCAGCCAGACAAGCGCCCCCATGCCGACCTCCCAACCCCTGTGACCGTCCGCGACTGACTGATCAGCAGATTAATCATCCGCTCTGACAACGCTCACGCGGGGGGTACGGTTACGCAACCGGAGCCCGGACAGGTGTTCTCAGCAGGCCCCGACCCATTCCTCCGTGCCGTCCGAGAACGTCTGGTGCTTCCAGATGGGCACTTCGTGCTTGATGTCGTCGATCAGCTTCCGACAGGCTTCGAAGGCATCCCCGCGATGCGGACACGCCACGCCGACGACCACGGCGAGATCACCCACCCGCAGGTCGCCCACCCGGTGGACCGCGGCCAGCGCCCGCACCGGGTACTCGGCGACGACCTTCTCCGCGATCCGCCGCATCTCGCTCTCGGCACTGGGATGACACGAATAGCCGAGCGCGTCCACGTCGGCCCCCCCGTCGTGGTTCCGCACGGTTCCCACGAAGAGCGCGACGCCGCCGGCCGCGTCGTCCCCGACGGCCGCGAAGACCTCGTCCACGGACAGCGCGCTCTCCCGGATCCCGATCAGCTTGACGGGATCTTCGGCACCCAGTTCACCGGGATGATCGTTCACAGCAGCCATGCACCCATCGTGCCGCACGCGCGGGGCCACACGGAACACACCCAACGACCCACACGCGCGCGTGTGCGTTCGGAGACTCCTACGACGGAGGTCCCGGCGGGCCGGCGGTCAGATCCGCCGCCGGGCCTTGCGGGCCCGCCGCACCACGGCCGCCGCGCCCAGCAGCGCGACCGTCGCGCCCGCCGCGCCCGCCGCCGTCGCGTCCTTGCGGCCGAGCCGCCGGCCGGCCACCGTGTGCCGCCCTGCCGCCTCCTCCAGCAGCTCGGCGAGCACCTCCTCGTTCGTCCACGCAGGCCGCCAGCCGGCGTCGTGCAGCCTGCTGCCGCTCACCACCCACGGGTACATCGTGTAGGCGAGGTCACCGGCGGGCGACGGGGTCAGCCCGATCCGGTGCAGGCGGGCCGCGGCGCCGAGCGCCACCGCCGAGGGCAGCTCCATGCGCCGGATCCCGCTGAGCTCCTCGACCTCCTCCTGCTCCAGCCAGCCGTCACAGCCGACCGCGAGTTCCCCCTCGACCTGCTCCAGTACGGCGCACTCCAGCGCGCTGCACAGGTCCTCGACGTGGCAGAACTGCCAGGCCGGCCGCGAACCGGCGACGACGAGCAGGCGGGGCGACTCGAAGTACCTGGTCAGCGCGGTGTCGGTGCCGCCGACGAGTACCGCGGGCCGCACGACGGTCACATTCAGGCCGGGGTGCGCGCGGGGCGCCCGGCGCGCGAGCCGCTCGATCTCCAGCAGGTCGCCGACACCGGTGGCCTCCGCGGTGGCGCGCAGCTCCGCGTCCTCGGACAGCGGCAGCTCGTTGTCCGGGAGGGCGCCGTAGACCATCGCGGAGGTGCAGAGCACCACGCGGTGCACCCCGGCCGCGGCCGCCGCGGTCAGCACGGTCTGCGTCCCCCGCACGTTGTAGGCCGTTCGGGCGGCGGGATCCGTCTCCAGATCCAGGTCGAGCGCGAGATGCACCACCACGTCGGCCCCGCGGAGCTTGTCCGCGATGGCCGGATCCCGTACGTCGAGGATGTGCCACTGGGCGTCCGCGCACTCCCCGCGCCGCTCGTCGATGGCGATGACCTGCCTGATCTCCCCGGACGCGGCCAGCCGCTCGGTGAGCAGCGCGCCGACCCCGGTCGCGGCGCCGGTCACGGCGACGACGGGCCCGCGCACGGCGGCAGGGGTTGACGGGTTTCGCGCTGCGCGAACCTGCGGATCTGGGGAACTCACCGGGCGTCTCCAGCGGTTGTCTTCAGTACGAGCGTGAGTGACGCGTACGTACCAGGTGGCATCCATCCTGCCGCAGGCCGACTGTCGGCGAAGCACCGAGGCCCGATCGGGCCGGGGTGTCTACGCTGGGTGGTGTTGTCGGGCAGCCGCGCCGCCGGGAGAGAACCGGTGGCCTTACCAGCCGAGGATTCCCGTGAGTGACACCCCATTCGGTTTCGGCCTTCCGCCGGAGGAGCCGGAAGACGGCGACGAGGGCATGAAGAAGGACCAGCAGAGCGGTGGTGGGCTGGGACCGGCCAACCCGTTCGGTTTCGGCACACCGGGGGCCGGCGGCCCCGGCGCCCCGGGCGCCGACAATCCGTTCGCCGCCATGTTCGGCTCGCTCAACCCCACCGACCTGGGCGCGGCCTTCCAGCAGCTCGGCCAGATGCTCTCCTACGAGGGCGGGCCGGTGAACTGGGACATGGCCAAGCAGATCGCCCGCCAGACGGTCTCCCAGGGCACCTCCGACGGCGTCAAGGACGCGAGCGTGGGTCCCTCGGACCGCACGGCGGTCGAGGAGGCGGTGCGCCTGGCCGACCTGTGGCTGGACGACGCGACGTCGCTGCCGTCCGGATCCGGCTCGGCCGTGGCGTGGTCGCGCGCGGAGTGGGTGGAGGCGACGCTGCCCGCCTGGCAGGAGCTGGTCGACCCGGTCGCCGAGCGGGTCGGCGCCGCGATGGGCGACGTCCTGCCGGAGGAGATGCAGGCCATGGCAGGCCCGCTGATCGGCATGATGCGCTCGATGGGCGGAGCCATGTTCGGCACGCAGATCGGCCAGGCCGTCGGCGTGCTCGCGGGCGAGGTCGTCGGCTCGACCGACGTCGGCCTGCCGCTCGGCCCGGTCGGCCGGGCCGCGCTGCTCCCGGCGAACATCGAGGCGTTCGGCAAGGACCTCGGTGTGCCCAAGGAGGAGGTGCGGCTGTATCTCGCGCTGCGCGAGGCGGCCCACCAGCGCCTGTTCGCGCACGTGCCGTGGCTCCGCTCGCACCTGTTCGGCGCGGTCGACGGGTACGCGCGCGGGATCAAGGTCGACACGGCCAAGCTGGAGGACGTGGTCGGTCAGTTCGACCCGCAGAACCCCGAGCAGCTGCAGGACGCGCTCCAGCAGGGCATGTTCCAGCCCGAGGACACGCCCGAGCAGAAGGCGGCCCTGGCCCGCCTGGAGACCGCGCTGGCCCTCGTCGAGGGCTGGGTCGACGCGGTGGTCCACGCGGCGGCCAAGCCGCGCCTGTCGTCCGCCGACGCGCTGCGCGAGACCCTGCGCCGGCGCCGGGCCACGGGCGGTCCCGCGGAGCAGACGTTCGCGACGCTGATCGGCCTGGAGCTGCGCCCGCGCCGGCTGCGCGACGCCTCCCGTCTGTGGGCGTCGCTGACGGACGCGCGCGGTGTGGACGGCCGGGACGGGCTGTGGGCGCACCCGGACATGCTGCCGACCGCGGGCGACCTGGACGACCCGGACGGCTTCGTGCACCGCGAGCAGCTGGACTTCTCCGAGCTGGACAAGATGCTCGGCGAGGCGGCCCAGAAGCCGGACCTGCACAAGCCGGACCTGCGCAAGAAGGACGACGGGGCAGAGGGCGACGGGGCAGAGGGCGACGGAACCGAGTGAACCTGTACGACGACACGGTCCTCGTCCTCAAGGGGTACGAGGGCCAGGAAGAACTGCGTCAGGCCTACCTGGACCATCTGGCGGCGCACCCGGACGGCCTGTGGAAGGCGTGTCAGGCGGGCCATGTCACGGCGAGCGCGGTGGTGGTCGACCCCGAGCGGGGGCGGGTGCTGCTGACCCTGCACCGCAAGCTGCGGATGTGGCTGCAGATGGGCGGCCACTGCGAGCCGGGCGACGCCACGCTGGCCGCGGCGGCCCTGCGGGAGGCGACCGAGGAGTCCGGGATCCCCGGACTGACCCTGCTGCCGGGCGGCCCGGTGCGCCTTGACCGGCACGCGCTCCCGGCGCCGTGCCACTGGCACTTCGACGTCCAGTACGTGGCCGTGGCCCCGCCGGGCGCCGCGCACGCGGTCAGCGACGAGTCCCTCGACGTCCGCTGGTTCGCCTACGACGAGGTCGGCGAGGTCGCCGACGAGTCGGTCGTACGACTGCTGGACGCGGCCCGCGCCCGGCTGTGAGGCACGCGCGAGCACAGGGCTGAGGGGCGCCCGCCGAGGCGGGCGCCCCTCCCCCGTGGGCCGTCAGCTCCAGACGTTGCCCTGGTTCATTCCGCGCGCGCCCTGCTGGCCCATCCCGAACTGAGCGGCGAGACCCTGGCCGATCTGGGCGCCCTGCGGCGGGAGCAGTTCACTCGGCTGGACCAACGCGAAGCCACTTCCCATGAAGCTGAGCTCCCAGCCCTCGCCGGTGCTGCCGCGACGCCGCCACACGCCCGAGGAATGCGTCTGGGCCTGCATCTGGACGCGCAGCCCGGTGGACCAGGCGACGATCGCGTCGGCGTCGCAGTTCACGTACTTGTCGGGTGTGACCTGCATCAGCAGCGGCGCGCCCGAGGTCATCAGCGCGACCTTGCCGTGGCCGGTGATGTTGAGCTGGTACTTCCCGGAGCCGGAGATGCCGTAGAGGCTGTCCACCGCCACCACCTCGTGGTGCAGCGAGGAGTCCATGGCGAGGACGTAGCCGCTGTCCACGGTCAGCCCGTCCGGCTCCACGTCCACCACGTGCACGTGCTGGGCGAGGTTGGCCAGGTACACCGTGCCCTGCCCGTGGCAGCGCATGAGGTCCAGGCCCTCGCCGGTGTACGCACGCGCGCGTGCCTGGTCGCGGCCCTGGTACTCGGCGTCGAACTCGACGAGCCCCTGGTAGGCGACCATGGTGCCCTTGCGGGCGAGGATGTCGTCGTGGCCCTCCAGGACGACCCGCAGCATCTGCTTGTTCTGCAGGCTGTAGCGGTCCGGGGCCTGGGAGTCGTTGAAGGCGAAAAGCGGGCTCTGCATGATGGTCTGGCTCCCCCTCAGCCCCGGAAACGAAGGCGGTCGGTGCTGTCCTCGCTGGGCTGGACGACGACGATGCCCTGCCCGGAGAAGGCCATCTGGTAGGCCTCGCCGCTGCCCCGGCCGATCAGGGACTGCGCCTTGAAGCTGCGCTTGCCCTTCACCTTGAGGTTCGGGGACCAGGCGACCAGCGCGTCCGGGTCGACGTACGTCTCGTCCTCGCCGCCGCCGCAGTCGACGACGATCGGCTTGCCCCGGGAGGTCAGCGCGACCCAGCCCTGCCCGGAGATCCTGGTGTTCCACAGGCCCTGGCCGGCGAACTTCGCGAGCCCCTTGACCCGCTCGACGCCCCACGTCAGATGCGCGTCGAAGGCGAGCAGGTTGGTGGCGTTGACGGAGATGCCGTCGCCGTTGAGGTTGATGACGACGACGTTCGCGCCGTAGTCGGCCAGGTAGAGCAGGCCGTCGCCGGAGCACTTCATCAAGGGAGCGCCCTCGCCGGTCATCCAGTCCCGGGCGATCTGGCGGACGGCGGGCGGGTTGGGCTCGTACTGGACGAAGCCCTCGTAGGCGACCATCGACCCCACGCGCGCGAGGAGGTCGCTGCCGGTCTGCATGGCGACCTTCAGCATGTGGTCGCCGTGGTTCTCCATGCGGGCGGTGACGGGTGCGGGGGCGTAGCCCGCGAGCGGCTGGTTCATGACGGGCTCCCTCAGACCTCGTACGGCTGGACCACGATGAAGTTGCCGGGGGCGCCCCGGAACTGCAGGTTGACGCTCTCGCCGGTGTCGCCCGGATAGGCGTTGCGGCGCATCCGGACCTGGCTGGAGACGATCACCTGGGAGGCCGCCGACCAGGCGACCACGGCGTTGCAGTCGGCGAACGTCGTCGGGGTCACGGGCAGCACGACGGGCGTGCCGTGCGTCTTGACGACGATCGTGCCGGTGCCCTGGAACTGCATGGTGAACAGCGCGCCGCCGGGGATGCCGTGGCCCTCGATCCGGCGGACCTCGTACTGGAGGCTCTCGTCGAAGGCGAGGACGCTCTCGGCGGAGACGCAGATCGCGTCGCCCTGGAGCTCGATGGGGTGCACGTTCGCGGAGTTCTCCGCGAAGAACACCTGGCCCTGGCCGGTACAGCGCATCAGCTGCATCTCCTGGCCGGTGGCGTTGCCCACGATCCGGCCGGCGAACCCGGCGCCCTTGTAGCTGAAGTCGACCTTGCCCTGGTAGAGCACCATGCTGCCCTGCCGGGCGAGCACGGGCTGGCCGCCCATGCCCAGGTCGACACGGATGAGCTTGCTGTTCTGCGGGGTCCAGCGCTGCCCGGTGGGCGTCTCCTTGAACTTCTGGAGGGCCGCGCCCACACCGGCACCGCCCGCGGGCGCGCCCTGCGGCACGGCGTAGGTCTGCTGGCCGGGGACCTGCCCGAACGGCGGCTGCTGGCCGTAGCCCGCGGGCGGGCCCGGGGCCTGCGGCGGCTGCGGGTAGCCGGGCAGCGGGGCCGGGGGCTGCGGGGGGCCGGGGGGCTGGCCGTAGCCGGGCGGCATCGGCGCGTTCGGGGCGGGCGGGCGGCCGTAGGGCGCGGGGGCCGGGGCCGGAGGCGGCACGGTGCCGGGGCCGGGCGGGGCCAGCGGGGCGATGACGGTGGGCGCGCCGTGCATGTTCGGAAGCGGCGTGGGGCCGGGCGCCGGGGGCGGGGTGAAGCCCTGGGGCGCGGGCGCGGGGGGTGCCGGGGCCGGGGTGGGCGCGGCCGGGGCGCCGAACGCGGGCGGCGCGAAACCGGGCGCGGCCCCGGCCTGCGACGGCTGCGGCTCGGGCGCGGCGGGCGCCTCCTCCTCCATCACCTCGCCGCCGAAGTTCTTCAGCAGCGCTTCGAGACCACCGTCGAAGCCCTGCCCGACGGCGGCGAAACGCCAGACGTCCTTCAGGTAGAAGTCGCCGAGCATCACGGCGCGCTCGGTGGAGAACTCCGAACCGTCGAAGGAGTAGCGGGCCACCTCTTCGCCGCCCGCGACGATCCGGATGTATCCGGGTCCGACCTGCGACATCTGTCCGGCGCCGTCCAGGGTCGCCGTGAAGGCGAGCTTCTGGATCCGCGGCGGGACCCGGTCCAGCGTGACCCGGAAGGACTCCGTGTCGCCGGCCTGCGCACCCAGCAGCTGGATGGACTCCTCGGGTGACTTCGGCTGGTTGAAGAAGACGAAGTACCGGTCGTCCGAGAGCCGTTCGTCGGCGTCCAGGCCGAAGCAGCTGATGTCGAAGGACAGTCCGGGCCCGGCGATCTGCACACCTACGTACAGATCGGTGCCCGCCGTCAGGTCACTGATCCTGGCCTTGTGGCCGCGTTGGAATTCCCTGGCCATACGCTACGACCGTCCCCCATCCCGAATGTGAGTGCGTCGCGCCAGGCTAACGGCTAACCCTGACATCGGCGGACGTCGGTACAGACCCGGTACACAACCGGGCTCTTCGGTCCCTGGGGCGCCCGGCGGGGCCGGTCACTCGTCGCGGACACCGGGGGAATGGGGCAGCCGGTCGGCGGCGACCACGCCTTCGAGGTAGCCGCGGGCCCGCTCGGTGCGCGGATACGCCTCCAGGAGCCGCCAGAAGTCGGGGCCGTGGCCGGGCACCAGCAGATGCGCCAGTTCGTGGCAGAGCACGTAGTCGACGACGTACTCGGGCATGCCCTGCAACCGGTGGGAGAGACGGATGCTGCCCTCGGCTGGGGTGCAGGAGCCCCAGCGGGTGTTCTGGTTGGTGACCCAGCGCACCGAGACGGGGCGGGCCCGGCCCGCGAAGTACTGGGCCGACAGCCGCTCGGCGCGCTCGGACAGCTCGGCGTCGCCCAGCACCCGCTTGCTCTCCTGCGCGGCGAGCTTGTTGAGCATGACCGTGACCCAGCGTTTCTCCTCCGCCTCGGACATCCGGGCGGGGATCAGTACGACGGTGCGATCGCCCTCGCGGTACGCGGAGACCGTCCGGCGGCGCCGGGCGCTCCTGCGCACCTCGATCGCGCTCACCCCCAGGCCGCTGGGTGGCTGACTCGTCAGGCTGCGCTGTGGCTTTCCGGCGCTGTGCAGTGGGTCGGCGGGCACGCCCCGACGTTACCCGCTGCACACGGGGGAAGTCCCGGGTCCGGGACGGTTCGCCGCCGATCCCCCACCATGCGTCTGATTTGTACGACGAATACTCACCGCCTGTGGACAACTTCCGGCGTCCGTGGAGCGTGCCGGGCATGCTGGCAGTCGTCGGGCGGAGCGTGACCGGCTCCACCGGCGGACGGGATCTTCCATGACCTTTCGGCAACCACGGGGGACTGTCGTGCATCCACGGGTGAAGACCGCGCTCCGGCGCGGCTGGCGTGACCTCAACACGGTGCAGTTCGGAATGACACCGGCGCACGCGATGACCCTCGGGCCGATGGACACGGCGACCGGCAGCTTCCTGGACCTGCTCGACGGGGCCCGCGGGCTCCCGCTGCTGCGTGCCGAGGGGCGTCGCATGGATCTTCCGGACGGGCACGTCGACGCGCTGGTGGAGCGGCTGTCCCGAGCCGGGCTCGTCGACGACGCGCACGGCGGCGGACCGGCCGCGGTGGCGCTGCGCGCCAGGCCGGAGGTCCTGGACCGGCTCGCTCCCGATCTCGCGTCGCTGTCCCTGATCACTCCGGATCCGGGTGGCGCGATCGACCGGCTGGCGGCCCGGCGCGCCCTGCGGGTGCAGGTGCGGGGCGCGGGCCGGGTCGGGGTGACGCTGGCCGCCCTGCTGTCGGGCGCGGGCGTCGGCGAGGTCGACGTGCGGGACGTGGGACTGGTCCAGCCAGGGGACGTGGCGCCGGGCGGCCTGCCGGCGGAGTCGGTCGGCGAGCGGCGCGACACGGCCGCCCGCCAGGTGGTCCGCCGGGCCGCCCCCGATCGGCCGCCGCGCCGCCCCGGCCCGGACGGGGCGGAGCCCGGACTGTCCCTGGTGGTGATCGCCCCGCGTGACGACGTCCTGGTGCACGCCCCGGACGCCGGGGCCGCCGAGCCGCTCATGACCTCCGGGACACCTCACCTCTACACGGGCGTCGTGGAGGGCACCGGGGTCGTCGGTCCGCTCGTCCTGCCCGGCGGGACCGGCTGCGCGCGCTGTCTGCACGAGCACCGCACGGACCGGGACCCGGCCTGGCCGCGCCTCATCGCCCAGTGGCGGTCCGGGCGGGCCCGCCGGATGGGGGCCTGCGACCTCACCCTGGCCACGGCCGTGGCGGGCCTGTCGGCCGCGCACGCCCTGGCCTTCCTCGACGGGGAGTCGCCGTCCGGTACGGGAGTGCGCTGGGAGGCGTCCGTGCCTGCTCTGCGCTGGCGGGCGTCGCCGGTCAGGCCGCATCCCGCATGCCCGTGCGGTGCGGCGGAGAAAGCTAAAGGGGAGCACACATCAACCGACGGGGCCCGGCACGCGACAATGGTGGGGCAACGGCCATCGGCGGAGCGCCGCGAGCATACGGGCGCCGCGGGGCCGACTGGGACTTGGAGGGCGCATGTCTGATCTTCCCCGGAAGGCGGTCACCCGGACCGCCAAACTCGCCGCGCTCCCGCTCGGCATCGCCGGCCGGGCGACCTGGGGTCTGGGCAAGCGCATCGTCGGCGAGTCGGCGGAGATCGTCGGCCGCGAACTTCAGCAGCGGACCGCGGAGCAGCTCTTCAAGGTCCTCGGCGAGTTGAAGGGCGGGGCGATGAAGTTCGGGCAGGCCCTGTCCGTCTTCGAGTCCGCCCTGCCCGAGGAGATCGCCGGCCCCTACCGGGCGGCCCTCACCCGCCTCCAGGAGGCCGCCCCGCCGATGCCGGCCGCCACGATGCACGCGGTGCTCGCCGAGCGGCTGGGCGAGGACTGGCGCGAGCTGTTCCTGGAGTTCGAGGAGAAGCCCGCGGCGGCGGCCTCGATCGGGCAGGTGCACCGGGCGGTGTGGCACGACGGCCGGGTGGTCGCGGTCAAGGTGCAGTATCCGGGAGCCGGCGAGGCCCTGCTGTCCGACCTGGGGCAGTTGAGCCGCTTCGCCCGTCTGCTGGGTCCGCTGATCCCGGGCATGGACATCAAGCCCCTGATCACGGAGTTGCGTGACCGGGTCTCCGAGGAGCTGGACTACGCCCTGGAGGCCGAGGCCCAGTCCGCGCACGCGGAGGAGTTCGCGGACGACCCGGACGTGGTGGTCCCGGCGGTGGTCCACCAGTGCGAGCAGATCCTGATCACGGAGTGGATCGACGGGACACCGCTCTCGGAGATCATCTCGGCGGGCACCCAGGAACAGCGCGACCGGGCCGGTCAGCTCCTGGCGCGGTTCCTGTTCTCGGGCCCGGCCCGCACCGGCCTCCTGCACGCCGACCCGCACCCGGGCAACTTCCGTCTGCTGCCCGGCGGCCCGGAGGACGAGGAGAAGTGGCTGCTGGGCGTGCTGGACTTCGGCACGGTCGACCGTCTCGCCGGCGGTCTGCCCGCCCCGATCGGCGACTCCCTGCGGATGACGCTGGACGGCGACTCCGAGGCGGTCTACGAGCTGCTGCGCGCCGAGGGGTTCGTCAGGGAATCCATAGAGCTGGACCCCGACGCGGTCCTGGACTACCTGCTGCCGATCATCGAGCCGGCGCAGGTCGACGAGTTCACCTTCACCCGGAACTGGATGCGCGGTCAGGCGGCCCGTATCGCAGACCCCCGCAATCCCGCCTACCAGCTCGGCAAGCAGCTCAACCTGCCGCCCGCCTACCTGCTGATACACCGGGTGACGCTGAGCACCATCGGTGTGCTGTGCCAGCTCGGCGCGACGGTGCGGCTGCGCGAGGAGCTGGAGGAATGGCTGCCCGGTTTCGTCCTCGACGAGGCCGCGGAAACGCAGGAGGCGCAAACGCAGGACGCGGAAGCCGACGGCTCCCCGGACGCCGAAGCGGAGGCGGCCGTCGAGGCCCAGTAGGGGGACGGCCGCGCGAGGCGGCGGCTCGGGACGACGGCTCCGCGGCACGTGGATCAGCGGGATCAACGCAGCACACCAACGCACCGCGGGGGCCGGTCCGTTCAGCCGGACCGGCCCCCGCGGGAAGCGGTCGCCTCCCTCAGCCGGGAGGCCACCGTTTCAGGTGTTGGTGATCACTGCATGACGGCCATGGCGATCGCACGGCGGGCGCGCATCGAGGCGCGCTCGGCCCGGCGCTGCATCCGGCGAGCGGTCGCCAGGCGCACGGCCCGGCTTTCCCGCTCGGCCTCGTGCAGTCGCTCGTGCATATGCGCACGAGCCAGGGCTTCTGGGATGAGTTGCATTTCGCGGGTCCTGTTCTGACGCGAACCGGTGGTCGTACCGGCGGGAGTGAAGTCTGGGATCGCGGAGCCGGCGGGCTCGCTGGTGGACGGCTTCATCGGGGCCTGCTTCTTGGGATCGTGCGTGAGGGGACGGTCGATCGTTCCGTGGATGTTCATGCCGAGACCGGGTTCTTGCGCGGGCGGCCACGCGGCCGCTTGCGGGCGACGACAACACCCTGGACGAACAGCTCGCCACCCCAGACGCCCCAGGGCTCACGCCGCTCCTTGGCACCGGCGAGGCAGGCCTCGATCAGCGGACAGGTGCGGCAGAGGGACTTGGCGTACTCGACGTCCGCCGGCGACTCCGCGAAGAAGACCTCCGGGTCGTACGAACGGCAGGGGACGGGTACGCCGAGGTTCTCGATGGCGTCGTCGAGCGCGGTGAGCGCGGTGAGGGGGATCAAGGCGGAGTCCTCCGTGGAGCCGGGCGGCGGGTTCGTTTGGGAAGGCGGTACGGACGGGGCGTGCGCTTCGAGTTGCACGGCTGTTGTTCCTCGTCTGGTCGTGCCGGTCGGGTCGACCGGTTGGCGGCTGGTACCGGGTGCTGCTCGTGCCCGAGGCTCCTTCGCCGTTCGTCCCTGTGACGGGACAAACAGAAGGGCCGCGGATCCCGGATGGGGTTCCGCGGCCCTGAAGGCGCCGGCCTGATCGAATCAGGCTGGATCACTCCAGGGTTCTGGCCCACGGAAGGCCCACATCAGGTGGTGCTGCGTCGCCTGCTCCCGGCTTCCGGCACCGGCTGCCGTAAAGGCATAGGCCTGGGCCCGTGCCACTACTGCTTCCAGTGCCTCGGTCGGTCGCTCGTCGCGCTCACGGACGGGAAGGTTCGCGAGAGAAACGGAGGAGGACGCCGGACGCACGGCGGGAATGCCGGACAGACCGGTGCCCGGGTTGGAGACGCCGAGCATGCACGCGGAGACGGCCGAGAGATCGGTCATTTTGGCCGCGCTGATGTTGGTCTTGATGCTGATCACAGGACTCGCCTCCTCTCGGCGTCTTCGGGGGCTGGACGAACCAGCCCGCTCGGGTATGCAAGTACAACACGGAACCGGGCCTTGGAGCAGGCCGCCGCTTCCGTGCCTAGAACCTATGGGGATTGCCGGGGCATGCGCAAACTATTTTTTCGACGAGTTGGCATCAGTCACCCTCCACGACTCCGCCGGGCTGCCGACCTGCGCAGATGGCCAGAACATCGGCGCCGTAACGGTTGAGCTTGCGCATGCCGACACCGGGGATCCGGGCCAGCTCGCGGTCGTCGTCCGGGGCGTTCTCCGCGATCGCCATGAGGGTCCTGTCGGTGAAGACGCAGAAGGCGGGCTGGCCGCTGAGCCGGGCCTGGTCCGCACGCCACTCCCGCAGCCGCTCGTACAGGCCCTCGTCCATGTCGGACGGGCAGTCGTCGCAGCGCATCAGCTTCATCTCGCCCGCGTCGGTGAGGGTGCGACCGCAGACCCGGCAGCGGGCGGGGGTACGGCTCGCGCGCCGGGGCGCGGCCACCGGGCCGGCACCGGACCCCCGTTCGACGCCTGCGGTGCCCGCGCCCGCGCCTCGGCCGACGGTGCCGGTGGAGCCGGGGCGCAGCCCGTCGAGGAAGCGGCTGGGCCTGCGGCCGGAACGGCCTCCGGGGGTGCGGGAGAGCGACCAGGAGAGATGGAGCCGTTCCCTCGCGCGGGTCACCCCCACATAGAGGAGCCGGCGTTCCTCCTCGATCTGTTCGTCGGTCTTCGCATAGGTGATCGGCATCATCCCCTCGGCGACACCGACCAGGAAGACGACGTCCCACTCCAGGCCCTTCGCCGAGTGCAGGGAGGCGAGGGTGACGCCCTGGACGGTCGGGGCGTGCTGGGCGCCCGCGCGCTCGTCGAGTTCCGCGACGAAGTCGGCGAGGCCGGCCGCGGGCCGGGCGGCGGCCACGTCGTGCGCCAGGTTGACCAGGGCGGCCAGCGACTCCCAGCGTTCCCGGACCGCGCCGGAGCCGGCCGGCGGTTCGGTCGTCCAGCCCTCCCCGGACAGGACCGCGCGCACCTGGGAGGGCAGGTCGACGGTGTCGTCGAGCAGCGCGTCGTTGCCGCCGAAGCGGGCCGCGGCACGCAGGGCGACTCCCGCCTTGCGCACCTCGGGCCGGTCGAAGAACCGTTCGGCACCGCGCAGCTGGTAGGGCACGCCCGCGTCGGCGAGGGCCTGCTCGTAGATCTCGGACTGGGAGTTGGTGCGGAAGAGGACGGCGATCTCTGCGGCCGGGACCCCGGCGGCGACCAGCTCCCGGATCCGGCGGGCCGCGCCCTCGGCCTCGGCGGGCTCGTCGGTGTACTCGGTGTGGACGGGCTCGGGTCCCGCGGGGCGCTGGGAGACCAGTTCCAGGCGGTGGTCGGCGGCCCGGCCGCGGGCCTGGGCCAGCAGGCCGTTGGCGAGGCGGACGACCTGGGGGGTGGAGCGGTAGTCGCGGACCAGCTTGACGACGGTGGCCCCGGGGTGGCGGGTGCGGAAGTCGAGCAGATGGTCGGGGGTTGCGCCTGTGAACGAGTAGATGGTCTGGCTGGCGTCCCCGACCACGCACAGGCTGTCCCGGTCGCCGAGCCACAGTTCCAGCAGGCGCTGCTGGAGCGGGCTGACGTCCTGGTACTCGTCGACGACGAAGTGCTGGTACTGGGCGCGGACCTGGTCGGCGATGTCGTGCCGGTCCTGCAGCACGGCGACGGTGAGCAGCAGGACGTCCTCGAAGTCGATGACCCCGCGGTCCCGCTTGAGGTCCTCGTAGGCCGAGTAGATCTGGGCGATCTCGGCCGGGTCGCGGGGGGATTCGCGGCCGGCCTTCACGGCGGCGGGCGCATAGTCGGCGGGCACGGTCTGGGTGACCTTGGACCATTCGATCTCGCCGGTGACGTCGCGCAGCTCGCCCCGGTCCAGCCGGATGCGGCAGGCGGCGGCCGCGTCGGCGACCAGCTGGATCTTGCGGTCGACGAGCCGGGGCAGCGAGCCGCCGACGGCTTTCGGCCAGAAGAACTGGAGCTGGCGCAGCGCGGCCGAGTGGAAGGTGCGGGCCTGCACGCCCTGGGCGCCGAGCTGGCGCAGCCGGCCGCGCATCTCCCCGGCGGCACGGTTGGTGAAGGTGACGGCGAGCACGCTGGACGGCTGGAGGATGCCGGCCCGCACCCCATAGGCGATCCGGTGGGTGATCGCCCGGGTCTTGCCGGTCCCGGCTCCGGCCAGCACGCACACCGGCCCGTGCAGGGCGGTCGCCACTTCGCGCTGCTCGGGGTCGAGCCCGTCGAGCACCGCGTCCGCGGAGTCCGGTACCTGCGGGAAGAGGGAGGAGTGCGTTGCTGGTGTCACACGGCCATGCTGCCAGGTCGCCGGAGAACGCCGTGCGAGTTGTCCACAGGCGGCCCCGCGCGGTCGTACGAATGCGGCGAGCGTCACGCAGGGCGGGCGGTGCGGGAATGACGGGCGGGCCGCGTACGTTCCAGTCCTGCACGATTTTCCCGACCTGCCGAAGGAGCGCGAGCGAGATGCAGGGCACTGTGACGATGTACAGCACCACGTGGTGCGGCTACTGCCGCCGGCTGAAGAGCCAGATGGACCGCGAGGGCATCGCGTACACCGAGATCAACATCGAGCAGGACCCCGATTCGGCCGCGTTCGTGGAGAAGGCGAACGGCGGAAACCAGACGGTCCCCACGGTTCGGGTAGTTCCCACCGCGGGTGGTAACGAGGTCGTGATGACGAACCCGAGCCTTGCCCAGGTGAAGCAGGCCCTCACCGCCTGACCCTCGCGCCACACGACCCCCGACGGCTTCAACGGCTGATCGGGGGTTTTGCGTACCGCGGTACTCCTTTCCTGTTCTGGAAAGCCGGGGATCTTGACCTTGGCATCTGCGGGTCGGAAACATCAAACGCGACGAGGACTGTCGATGTGAGGGGGAAGCCGTGGGCGCACCGCTGCGGAAGCTGTCGGGAGATCCGGAGTGCAAGAACGGCACGTGCCCCACGCTGTGGGGTACCGAGGACGGTGAGGACTACGTCGTGCAGGGATACGTGATCAACGACCCTGAGCGGCTGGCACAGCTCGACCTCCCCGAGGGTGGGACGGCCGTCATGGTCCCGGCCGCGGTGCTGGAGGAGTACTTCAGTGCTCGCAGGTGAGGAGTTCGGCCGTCTCTTCGAGGCCTTCAAGCGGACCGCGTTCCGGCTGGAAACGCTCGATGAGTACGACGTGGAGGAGGAGCGGGAGGAGATCGCACGCTTCCTCGCGGGCGAGGACATGGGCTCGGAGTGGCACGACAACCCATGGGTGCGCTCGATGACCGACAAGGGCAAGAAAGTGTCCCGGGTTCACGTCCTACGCTCTCCCTTGACCGACTACCTGCGTTTCGAGCTGTCGGCCTACCCCGGCAACATCAAAGCTGGCGAGTCCATCGGGATCATCGACCTTGCCGAGCAGCAAGTGTCCAGCCTGCCTGATCACGACTTCTGGCTCTTCGATGACCGCAACGTGTACCGGATGCACTACACCCCCGAGGGCAAGTTCCTCGGGGGCGAGCTCCTGTCCTCCGACCGGCTCGCGGAGTACCAGGGTTACCGCGACGTGGCGCTGACCCATGCCGTGCCGTTCGCGGCCTACTGGGAGCGGCACCACTGACCACGGAGTCGATCGGGAGAGCCCTGCGGGCACTGCGGGAGGCATCGGGACTGACCGGTGACGCGGTGGCCCGTAGGGCTTCCATGTCCGCGGGGAAACTGTCGAAGATCGAGAACGGTCGGACCCTGCCCACCGTGCAGGACGTCGACCTCATCCTGTCCGGGCTCGGCGTCTCGGAGGCAGTGAAGGAACAGTTCCTCGCCACTGCCCGAGCCGAGGTCACGGAGGCCACAGCATGGCGCCTGCTGCGCCGGATGGGTCCGTGGAAGCACCAGAACACCATCAAAGCCATCGAGGCCAGCACAACCTTTCTCAGGTTGTTCCAGGGGCAGCTCATTCCCGGACTCCTTCAGACACCGGAGTACGCCTCGGCGGTGTTCTCCCTGCCGCCCGGGCTCCCGGACGAGACCAGGGCCCGAACCGTGACGGCGAGGATGGAGCGGCAAGCGACGCTCTACGAAGTGGGCCGGACCTTCCACTTCGTGATCTGTGAGCACGTCCTGCGGTGGCTGATCTGCGAGCCGGCCGTCATGACAGTGCAGCTTGATCGGCTCGTATCCCTGTCCCGGCTCCCCAACGTGACCGTTGGGGTGGTGCCCCTGGCCGGTCGGATGCCGGACTTCCCGATGACGTGTTTCAGTGTCCGCGATGACCGGCTCGTGATCGTCGAGACGTTCCACTCCGAGATCACGACGCGCGATCCCAGGGACGTTCAGACGTACGTCGACACCTTCCAGCGCTTCGCCGACGTGGCGCTCTACGGCGATGGCATGCGCACTCTCGTCGAGAGCGTTCGAGACGAGTTCTTGCCTCAACAGGAAAGACCGTAGGGACGCTCGGTCTGAGCCCCAAGGATGGATGGGAGCGAGATCCAAGCCGGGGAGTAGCCATGCCAGCAACCATGACCACGCAGTCAGGACCCGTGTACCTGCCACTTCCGCCGACGCCTCCGGAACCGGTACGGGGGTGCGACGTATGCGCCGCACTCGCAAGGCAACGACAGGCAGCGAGAGACCGGGGAGATCTGTCCGCGGCGACGGACGCCGACGTCGAGATCCGAAGCCACCCGCACAAGAGGCGAGGGCACCGGTGATGGACATGCAGACGTGGCGGGACAGCCGAGCAAAGGCCACCCAGGCGACCGAAGCGCTGCGGGCGGCTCTCGCCGCCCTCGGTGCCCCTGAGAGCGTATGGGGCAGCGTCCGCCCGATGGTCACGCACAAGGGCACGGCGTACGTGCACGTCGGCATGGTACGAGCGGACGTGGTCGAACAGATGGCCAAAGCCATGAAGGCGCCGGAGAGCGCTCGGTGACCCGCTCCGTCCTGCGATTTGTGAAGCACCGGATCACCCAGCAGCCAGGCACTGACGTCACCTTCGCGGCCGAGTGCATGGCGTGCGAGTGGAAGGCGACGTCGTCGGCCGATGGCGCAGCGGTGGACATCGGGTGCATGAGCCATACCGGCCGAACAGGACACCCGGAGTTTCGGCGCACCTGTACCTCCTTCGCCATGGTGACCAGGGCCGGTACGGAAGCCATCTCGGCTCGTTGAACACCGGCAACGTACGTGCTGGACGAGCCCCGCACGTAACGGTGGACGAGCGGAAATACGGGAGGCTGGCTCATGGCCCAGACGCCGGTAACAGAGCACGACGAGCCCGAAGGCGAGCCGCCGGCCGAGCGGCCTCGGGTCATCAGCTACCGGTCGACGACCAATCCGCAGGTGACGGTGGAGTGGCGCTTGGTCAAGTGGTCGAAGGAGCAACGACTTGAGCTTGCCCGCATCCTCTTCAAGGAGCCACCCCTTCGCTGAGGTCGCGCGACGCGAGGCGCCGCACCCAGTGCCCTGGGAGCCGAGGTCGGCGAAGGAGGTGGGGATGACCTCCTGAAGCGCAGTTTCCTCACCGCTGCGTCTTACCGCCTGTCCTTGCGCCACGGTTTCAGGGTCGATCTCAAGGGGTGCTCGTAGGGCTTCGCCCGCTGATCACTTCGTTGATCGCCTCGTCGAGAGACACGCGTGCCGGCGCAACTTGCAGCCTCCACAGTTCTACGCGCCTGTCTCGGGGCCAGGTGCGCATCGGGTAGCACCGCTCTCGGATGAACTTGGCGATGCGGTGCACCTCGTCCGGTCCCACCTCCGCGATCCGATGGCTGCTGTCGTGCACCTCATGCAGCGCCTCTTCCATCTCGCTGTCGCCAACGCCAGATCGCTCCAGGGCTCGACGGAGCTGGTTCAAGGAGTTCTGGAAAAGCCTGTACTCCGCCCGTCGGGCGTCCAAGATCCATCGATCACGCTCGGCCTCAGCCTGCTGTCGCGCAACCTCCAACGCGCTCCGATGGTTCGCCTCCGCCGCCGCCAGGGCAGTCCGGTGACTCGCCTCCGCTTGCGCCAGTGTGGTGCGCATCTGCCAGCGAGCGACCAGCACGCTCACGGGGATGCCGGCGAGGGCAAGGACTGCCGCGATACCTGTGAAGCTCATGACAGACCATCATGCCGACTGAAGCCCCAAGGGCGGCGATTGAAAGCAGGCCGAGCTTGGTCATGTGGAAGGGCCGCCGGTCAGGTTTCGTACCCGTGCTCAGCGGCGTAGCCCGGGATGCGGGCGAGCGGAGTGTCAGGACCGGCGGCTCCGCGGTTCAGGCCGAGTCTTCATCGTCCGTGAACGACTCGGGCTCGTATCGCTTCATGGCCTCGCGGCGTTCCTTCGCGTACTGAGCCTCGATCATCTCGGGAGTGATCCCCCGCCTCCTCGCCAGAGGGTCAAAGACCCTCTCGGTCAGACGCTCGTCCGTCTGGGTGAAGAGTCGACAGTCCGACTTCAGGTCGGCGCACATCTTGGCCCGACTCGACTCGGTGATCATCTCTTGGATGCGCTCGCGCCAGAAGTGGTGGACCAGGAAGTTACGCCGCTTCAAGCTGGCGGTGAGGTCGTCCACCACTTCCGGGTAGGCGCTTACGTACGGCTCGGCACGCCGGATGAGCTTGCCCATCATGTCCTTGAACCCCTGCGCCCAGGGGTCGCGGATGAGCCGTTCACCCTGCTCCTCCGCCGTGATGAGCTTGGCCATCGCGAGGGTGTTGACGAGGGTGTGTTCGAGGACGTTGGCCTTGTAGATGGCCAGCCCGAAGAGGGCGTACACGGTCTTGTGGTCCGTGTCGTTGTCGTACTCGTCGTCCGGCTCCGGGTCCGGCTCCTCACGCCAGGTTGGCTGATGCCGGACTACATACAGTTCGTCCATGCGTTCAGTGTGGCGTCAGGAGTGAGTCAACTCGTACTGAATTTTGATGACTTGGCTTCAAGTCCCCATGGGCTGGCCGATGTACTTACGCGGCCATCTCCTCGACAGGACGGGGCACCCGATCGTCGAGCCGGAAGCGAGAGTCAGGGAGGCTCTGTGCGTCCGCGTCGACGTCCAGCCGGAGCGAGAGCGCCAGACCCTCGCGGATGGCGTGAGAGGCCGCGAGAGCGCCACCAGAGACCGAACCGAAGCCCTTCACTTCGTGGCCAGTGATGACGTCCAGGGCGAGCGCCACGGCGTCGAGAGCGTCCGCCGTGTCAGCGTCCGGGTAACCGTGACCCTTCGTGGCGTAGAGCTCGACGTCGAGCCAACGGGCAGGGCCTCGCCCCTGGTATGCGTCGGCAGAAATGAGCCGGACGTCCACGCCGGGGAGGGTGAGCGAGTCGACCAGGGTTGCGATGTGCTCGGCAGCGTGTCGGCCGGCGTGGTGGATGTGAGAGACGAGAAACAGGGGGATCAACTCCTTCGAGTAGTTCAAGCGGCCAAGGCTTCGGCGATGACGAGAGCGAGGGGGGCGCCGGTACGCCGCTGCGCCTGCCAGGTGTCGAAGCTGCGGTGACACGTCTTGGCCAAGGGCGCGTAGTGGTCCGGGCTGACGGAGTACAGGCGGCCGGCCTCGTCGACTTTCACCGCCGGGTCGGTCCCGAGGTACGCCCAGTCGGTGGCCTGTCGGCCGCATCCGCAAGCGCACTTCCACTCGGCGGCTTTGCCGTGCTCTCGGGTCACGCGGTTGTGCGCGCCGATGTACGAGACGTCGTCGCCCTTCCAGTTACGGGGGGCGTGCGAGCGCAACGGCTTGTCGGCCTGCGGATCGCCGTGCGCGCGAACGCGCTGACCGTGCGCCAGGCAGAGGCCGCGCACTCGGTGCGGACGGCCGCACGACTCGATGCCGCAGAGCTTGCGCCCATCGGCGCCGATGATCGGGGAGTAAGTAGTCACCGTGTAAGTCCTCCTTGTGATGGGGCGCCCTGCTGGCCGCCACTTGGTCGAGCTGAAACGGCAAGGTGAATTGGCTTGCCGTGAGGGTCTTCGGGAAGTGGGGCGCGGAGCGCCCCCAGGGAGTAAGCGAGCATGCGTCAGGGGCGCCCGGTAGGGCGCCGCAGAGCGAAGAGGGCAACGGCGAAGGCGTGACACTCGGCCATCACCTCGCCGTTGCGGTCTACGTCAGAGGGCGCCGACAGGCGCCCCGAGCTCGACGCGTTCCAGCAGGTGGCGAGTCGAGAGCTCTTCGTAGTGCTCTTGCTCGTAGTGCTCGGCCTCGACCTGAGCCCAGACGTCGTCAACGTTGCTGCGGCCCGTGAGGGCCGCCTCTGTGTTGGTAGTTGTGTTGGTGGTGTGCTGGTACTTGTCTTGGTACGCCGTCACCGCTGTCGGGTCTTCCTGAGCAGGCTGTCGGGCCTTGCCGTCACCGCTGTCGGGTGTCTCCGTCAGGGCTGTCGGGTCTTCCTGCTCCTCGGCCTCGACGACACCCGTCACGGCTGTCGGGTCTTCCTCGGGGATGACGAAGCGCCAGTGACTTGCTTTGCCGGGAATTCCTCGGGTCAGTCGCACGATGAGCCCCGCAGCCTCCAGCCCCTCGAAGGCGCGCTCTACGGTGCGCTCGGACAGGCCGAGATCTGCGGCGATCCGCTTCATGGCGGGCGGGGGTTGCTTCCGTCAGGGTTGGCGTAGCCGATGTAAGCCATGCCGACGAGGGCGTGAGTCGGGTTCTTCAGCTTCGCCACCCGCAGAACGTGCCGCTCCCACTGGACCTTGAAGGGGGCGCCCTTCTTCTTCGTGCCGTTGTTCATCGAGCCACCTGCAAGGGGCGTGACCGCTCCGTGGTCACGGTGGCGGTAGGGCGATACAGGACGCAGACGAGCTCTCGGGAGAGCTCTTCGTTCGAGACTCCACGGGCGCGGAGTCCGTGTACGTGCCAGAGCTCCCGTTCGCCGTAGCTGCGAACGAACGTCAGTCGGAGCAGGGACCCGTCCGGCATCATGCGGACGGCCGAGACGGCAGACCCCTCGGGCAGAGCGGCGATGAGCTCGGCAGGGATGTGGGAGTAGGACAGGTGGTAGTCAGTGAGGGGCAGGTCGAGTAGGTAGCCAGTCGCCGTCACGGGTTGCGACCTCCTTCGAGAGGCCGAGAGCAGCGCACGGCTACGCCTCGGCGTGGTGATGGGAGATCGCGCGTACCGTTCGCGCTCGGGATGCCCCTCGGCTTCCCCTGCCAGCCCCTCGGGATGGCGGACTCTCGCGGAGTGTCCAGCTCTACCGCCGTCGAGCGGCGGGAGCTACGGTGCGCCTCGAAGAGGCGGAGTGAGGGTTCTACATGATCGGGCGGCTCGCCGTCAACTTCGTGCATCCTGCTGCGCGATCCGGAACCATGCGGCTCTCGGCGGCGTTCTCAGTCTCGATCCGATGACGAGCCGAGGAGGGCCCATGGCCGTGACGAAGTACCGGGTGACGTGGAAGAACATCGAGACCGGCGAGGAGCGCGTCGAAGAATTCAACGACATTGACCAGGGCTACGACTACTACCAGATGATGCAGAAGGACGCGTACGCCATCAAGGTCAGATGGGAGCACGTCACCGGGTGATCGGTCACGCTCAGTCGACGGTCGGCTGAACCCCGGCGGCGTCCGCCCGCAGACCGACTGAGAGCGGATCGCCGTCGACGAGTTCATCCTCTACGGCCGGCCATCCGTCGACGGCGGAACCGTCGCGGGCGGCATCGACGAAGAACGCGCATCGGGCGCCTGCCCCACGCGATCATCCGCCGACGGCGTTCCCGACGGGCCCCGAGTCGCAGGCGCCGTGGTGTTGTCGTTCGGGGGTGTCGTGTCGTCGTCCTCGAACTTGAACGCGGCGAGGACTCCGAGAGTGAGGCCCAGACCGGAGCCCAGCACGGTACCCGCGATCTTGAGGCTGCCCGGCCCGGACGTGCCGTTGGCGTAGAACACCGCCCACGCGACGAGCGAGGCGATCATGGACAGCAGGGCGCCGTACCCGAGGATGATGGACTTCTTCTTGTTGGCGCTCATCAGCATTCCCTCCCTGTTGGACGTTGGGCGGGATTCGGTAGCTGATGAACGCGCGACGGCCTCGACCAGCCACCTGCACCCGCAGATGACGTGACTTCCTTCGGTTCGCGTCACTGGACGCGCCTCCGGAGGAGTCGGTCGAGCCCTGTCGCCCCAGTCCGGCGTCGGTACTCGGTACTACACGGGCACACTGTGCCCGTTCGCCATCCCAGAGCGGGAATGGCCGCCACCCCAGAGCGGGAATGGCCTGGTCTCTTTCTCCTTCAACCTGTTGGGGACTGGTACCAACAGGTCTTCAACTGAGCCACTTGAGCCGCAATTTCACAGCTCCAGCGTTGGTACGACGGTAACACAACGTTGCCCGCCGACTACAAACCCGCTGGTCCTGGCGGGCGGGGTGAAGGTCAGGCGCTGCGGGCGGCCTCGCGGATCATGCGCTCACGGACGGTGGCGCGCGTCCGTGCTCCCGAGTAGGTCTTGTCGTGCTTCACCGGCTGCTCGGGCATCAGGGTGTAGACGCCGACGCGGGCCAAGGTGAAGACCTCGACGAGCAGGGCGGCGTACAGGGTGGCGATGGCGACGGTCATGGGGTGTGCTCCTTCGGGACCGGCGATCCTCGGTGGACCGCTCAGCACCGCCCCCGAGGCGGACCACTCGGCGACGACACTCAGCAGGCCAGCGATCAGCCGGCGAGGGAGACCAGCTCGACGCGGGCGCCGAGGTAGTTCGGGCTGGGGGTCTTCAGGTCGAACGTGGAGACCTTCTCGACCACGCCGACGCCTGCGAAGAACTTGCCGGGCATTGAGTTGAGTCCGACCATCGCAGCCGTCAGGGCCGCGCCCTCGCTCACGTTGGCGTTCTCGCCACGAACCTCGTACTCGACCTCGACGACCGTGCGCCGCTCGGCGCCGGTCTTCGTGACCTTGAAGCGTCGGTTCCTCGGCTTGACGCTCACGAACTCGCTGCTGGCGCCGTTGCCCGGCTGGAAGGATACTCCCGCCATCACGTCGCCCTGAATCGGGAAGGCTCGGACCATCTCGTTGGACAGAGTTCCGATGACAGGGTTCACGTCGGATTCTGTCGGGTCCTTCGCGATGACCGGCGTGGAGGCGTAGGCGACGAGCTCCTGCACCCTGACCACGTCGACCATGAAGCTGTCGTGGCGCTCGGTGTTCTGGTAGATCCGGTCACTCGGGATGAACCAGCCGCGAGCCTTGAAGTCCTCTTCCAGGTCGCGGGCGTCGATCTGCTGGAAGTGCGGGAGCCGGAAGCTGCGGATCGTGATACCGGCCCCGAACTTTCCGTCTCGCTCCTTCGCCGGGGCGTCCTGCGTGATGACGACGATGGGGCCGGTCAGCAGGTATTCGGGCGCCTCGGCCGGCCGAACGAACGAGGGGATCACCTCGGCCGCGTACGGAACGACCTTCGAGACCGACTCAGCCACCATCTCGGCGAGGCGCTTGTCAGTCTGCGGAGCGGCCTTCGTCAGTCGGTCGGCCTTCGCACGCTGGCCGGTAGTCAGGAGCTCGGCACGCTCGACGGCCGCGCGAGCCTCGGCCAGGTCGGCGGCGGAGTGGGAGGCGTCGCCCCGCTTGAACGCGCCGAGGATGTCCGACAGCCGGTCCTCGGCCTCCTCGCGTTCCTCCCCGCGGGTCGTGATGAGCTCTCGGGCCTGCTCGATCTCAGCGAGGAGCTTGGGTGCCTCGGCGAGGATGGTGGCTTCCTGCTCGGCAACGATGGTGGCGAACGTCTTACGGGTGGTCTTGGCAGCCATGGGTGTGTGAACCTCCCTGGTTCGGTTGGGCTGTTGGGGTATCGCGCGCGTGCGAGCCGGCCGTCTGTCTGTGCGGCTCTGTGCAGTTCTTCGCGGGCATGAGAGAGCCTCCGTGGCCATCGGGACCAGAGGGCATGTGAGGCTGCGTGAGTGGCCGTTCTGCCAGCTCTCGCGGGTGTTCAGAAGGTGATCCAGCCGGATTCTTCGCCGTACAGGTCGGCGCTCTGGACGGTCGAGCTGTGCTCGCCGTCCTTCTCGGCGTTCACGTCGTACGGCTCGGGCTCTTCGTCGGCCGGTGTGCGGGCAGCGTCTCGGCCCCGCAGGTACTCGACGTAGCGGCCGGGGTAGTTACTGAAGGCGGGATGAGGCTCAGGAGGCACGGCGCTTCTTACCTCCCCGCTTCTTCCACTTGGGCCGGTACTTGGGGAGGTTCACGGGATGCTCGGCCACATAGTCGGCCACGGCGTCGGCGTCGAGCAGGAGCCGCTTGCCGTCCGGGTGGAGGAAGCGTGCCCACTTCGGCCGGTTGCGCTCCAGCTCGACGTAGAACCAGTGCGGGTGGCATCCGATGATGTGCCGGGCCGCGTAGGAGATCGGCCACCAGACCTTGCCATCGCTCATCGGCCACGCTCGACGGCCAGGCGCTCGACGTCCTCGGCGCGGTAGAGCACGGAGTGCCCGAGCTTGACGCCCTCGATCGGCTCTGCGTCGTTGGCTCGCCAGTTGCGGACGCTGCCGGGGTGGAGTCCGAGGCGACGTGCTGTCTCCGAACGGTCATGTAGTTGGTGCCCTCGATCTGGAACACGAAGGGCCTCCTTCCTGCCTCGGGCGAGGCTGTTGTTACTTGTCATCAGATGGGTGGGCCAAGCGAAGAGCCCCCAGACCATGGGGGACCTGGGGGCTCTTGCCTGAAGGAGGTGCACAGAGAGACCGCGCACCCTCCTCTCGGTACCACCCGAACGGAAGCTGAGAGAGCGACGACGACCGGCAGGCGTGACAGTGCCTTGCTGACCCTCTGCCGGTCGTCGTCGTTGGTGGGGAGCCGGTAGGAGGTGGACCGACTCAACCCGAGGGGGGAGTGTTGTGATGGCTTGCCATCAGGGCGACAGGCCAAGAGAAGAGCGCCCGACCCGTTGGCCAGGCGAGTGAGGGGCGAACGGCCCCACTTACAGAGAGCCAAATGATCAAGGGTTTGTCCGGGTCGAATCACCGTGACGCCGATCACCTGCCGAGCGGGGAGCGAACTGCCCTCACTTACTGGTGGGAGCGAGCGGGCCGCTTCAGAAGACGACCCATCGAAGAGAGAGGCAGGTCACTCGACTGTCAGACCCTCCGCCTACCGTCGCCGCATGGACATGAACAACTCGCAAGACGTAGGCGCAGCGTTCTGGGCGCAGATCCTCGGCTTCACGATCAGCGAGGAGCCGCCCCCGCCGGACTCGCCCCTCGGTCGGGTGCGCGCGTTCACTGCCGAGTACGGCGAGGATGCGCTCAGACCGGAGCACATCGAGGCTGCCCAGGAGGGGCGCCCACTGCTGCCCTGAGACGGCGAGACCCCGCCAGCCTCGACGGGCTGACGGGGTAGTGAACGGTGGGCCGACGACCGTTGGACGGCCGGCTGAGCGGAGAGTGATCGCTCAGGCTGTCGCCGCCGTGGGCTCCCGAAGCATCGGTAGAAGTTCTCGACATCACGATCTCGCCCCTGGCGAAGGTGCGCCGGAACTCGGCTTCGCTCGCTCAGCGTCAGACGGGAGTCGGAACTCTCTCGGCTCCCTCCGCTGCCTTGGCCTTCCCTTCGGCCTTCGCTTGCTGCGCCGCACGTTCCGCTTCGTAGTCCTCCCAGCGGCTGACGATCTCCCACTCGGCACCCGTAAGCGTCCCGGGCTTCTCGTACTGCTTTCCGGACAGCGAGACCGGTGTGATCGGTGCGAGCACCTGAGAAGCCTTGGAGGGGGTGTCCCACCACGAGACACCCTGCTGCCGAATGTTCTCGATGAGGTCACCTGGATCGATGGCAAGGACATCGGGCCGGAAGTGCGCCTTCACCTGGTGCTTCTTCAGGAACTCCCGGCGCTCGTCGACACTCGACCGCTCCCACCACTCCGCGTAGCTCTCGCCCGTGCCCGTCCACACGGTCACCGGCTTCGGTCCCTCCTGGTTGGTGACCTTCTCTCGCTCCTGGGCAAGGCTGGCGACTTGCGAGGCGTACGCGACGGCGTTGATCTCGTCCTGCTGGAGTTCCTTCAGAAGCTGGTTCATCTTGCCGTCGATCACAGCGCGCTTCGCCGCACGGCTGTCGTCGATGGTTGTTTTCGACTCCATCCGTTCCAGGTGGCCGATCTCCCCCAACAGGGCCGACTCCAGCCAGGGGTACAGGTCTTCGGCCCAGAACCTCTGCTTCGGGCATGGCTGGATGCCCTTGCTCTTGCTGCCGTGACAGCGGTACCGCGCGCGCTTGCTCTTGGACGGGTCGCCCTTCACAAAGTAGAGGGAGCTTCCGCACAACAGGCAGAACGTCACGCCCACCGTCGGCGATGTGGAGCCCTTCTGCTTCTTGTACTTGACCGAGGCGACAGCCCCCGACAGCTTCGCCCACTCCTCCTCGTTCAGCACTGGCTCGGACCGCATGACGGGTGTGCCGTCGTCGTTGCGGACCACGGAGCCGTTGGCACGTACGTACTCCCCGAGCAGAGAGCGGCTGGTCAGTACGGCCTGCACCGTGGTCGGCGTCCACCTGCTCCCCCGAGGCTTCGGGGCCGCCAACCGAGTCGTACTCTCGCCTGCCGCCGCACGAATACGGGCGATGTCCTGAGCCGTGGGCACGCCTTCCTCGTTCAGCCAGTCGGCAACAGCTGAGAAGCTCGGCTTCTCGATGAAGCGGCGAATCATCTCGATCAGCCTTGGGCCGTACTCGGGGTCGAGTTCCAGAGTGAACCCTTCCTCCCCCTTCACAGCCCTGCGGCCGAACGGCACCAGGCCGCCCGGCCAGCGGCCCGTCTTCCGCATGGTCTCCCGGGACGCCTTGTTGCGGGCCTTGATGGCGTCCAGCTCCGCCTCTGCGACCACGGCCAGAATCTTGGCGATGGTCTTGCCCCACGGCTTCGAGAGGTCGAACCCCTCTTCGCAGGAGATCAGCCCCTTACCGTTCGCCTCACACCACTCGATGATGTCCGAGAGGTGGCGGACCGACCGCGCGATGCGGTCGATCTTCAAGATGACGATGTGGTCGAACTGGTCCTTCTTGTTGTTGAGCCAGTCCCCCAGGGACGGGCGCATCCAAGGCGAGATGGACGCCGACACGTCGATGTCGACGGCGAAGTCGACCAGCTCCATTTCCTCCGCGTCCGCCCGCTTGCTGATGCGGGTCCGCTGCGTTTCCTCGCCGGTCTGGTTCTCGTTGCCTACAGACAGACGGACCACGCCAAGAGCCCTGGGCTTCTCGCTCACGGCCTCCCCCTCCCGAACATGGGGCGACTCTCCCTGGCCGCCACAAGCAGGAGGGAAGTCTACAGACGGTCCCGACCGTGCTCTTCGCCGACGGCTCGACGCTGACCAACCCTTCGCTGACCCAGGTCAAGCAGAAGATCAGCGCGTAGGCGCCCTTCGCGCTCCGCACGGTGTCCTCGAGCGCCGTGCCAGGCGGCCCCCGGCTTCGGTCAGGGGCCGCCTTCGCGTGTGCCGGACGGCCTGTCCCACACGAGGGTGTAGCGCCACAGCAGCCGGCGCCGGTACCGGCGGCCGGGAAGCAGGTGCGCGGTGGCCCGCCGCACCTCTCTCCAGTTCATGATCGGTTGCTCGACGGGCATGGCGGACGGGCTCTGTCCGGTGCGGCGTCCGCGCACCCGCAGCACCCCGGCCACGGCCGCGCAGGCGCTGATCACCCGGTCCAGGAGGCCGCGGTCGTGGGCCATGCCGACGACGACCAGCCGCCCGCCGGGCGCGACCAGCCCCGTCAGCCGGCCGATCGCGTCGTCGAAGGGGACGTGATGGACGACGGCGACGGCGCTGACGAAGTCGTAGCCGCCCTCGGCGAGGAGCGCGCCGTCGAGGAAGTCACCCTCCAGGAAGGTGACGTGCTGCGGGACCTCTCGCTTCCGGGCGTGCCGGATCATCTCCGGTGACCGGTCCACCCCGGTCACCGACTCCGCCCTGGTCGCGAGCCCGGCGGCCAGCAGGCCGTCGCCGCAGCCCACGTCCAGAGCGGAACGGCAGCCGTCCGGCACCGCGTCCAGCACCACCGGGTGGTAGTGGACGTTGTGGTTCCAGCAGGTGTCGTGGGTGTCGGTCATCAGCCGGTCCGCCGTCTCAGACGAAGCTCCTCGTCGGCAGCGGCTTGCCGTACCACATCTCGATCAGACGGGCCGCGATGGAGATCCCGTACGGCGGCAGCACCTCGCCGGAGTCGAAGGCCGCGCCCAGCTCGTCGCGGGAGAACCAGCGGGCCTCGTGGATCTCGTCGCCGTCGACGTCGATCTCGGTCGACGTCGCGCGGGCCATGAAGCCGAGCATCAGGCTGGACGGGAACGGCCAGGGCTGACTGGCGACGTACTCGACGGGGCCGACGGCGATCCCGGCCTCCTCGAAGACCTCCCTGCGCACGGCCTGCTCGATGGACTCGCCGGGCTCCACGAAGCCCGCGAGCGTGGAGAAGCGGCCCTCGGGCCAATGCACCTGGCGGCCGAGCAGGATGCGGTCGTCCTCGTCGGTCACCGCCATGATCACGGCCGGGTCGGTGCGCGGGTAGTGCTCGGCGCCGCAGGCGGGGCAGCGGCGGATGTGACCGGCCGCGGCGATCACCGTGCGCTCGCCGCACCGGGAGCAGAAGCGATGGGTGCGCTGCCAGTTCTCCAGGCCGACGGCGTGCACCATCAGGCCCGCGTCCCGCGGTGACAGCAGCAGTCCGGCCTCGCGCAGGCCGGCCGGGCGCGCGGACTGGTCGATGCGGCCGGGCAGCGCGTCCTTCTGGAGCGCGAAGTAGCTGACGCCGTCCTCGTCGGTGCCCAGGAAGTAGCGGTGCGCCTCGGTGAGCGGGGCCTCGAAGGAGGGGGTCATGACGAGCTCGGTACGGCCGTCGGACGTCTCGTCGATGAGGACCTGGCCGCCGGAGACCACGAAACAGCGGGTGTCGGGGTGGCTCCACGCCGCCGCGAGCCAGGCCTCGTCGAGCCGGTGGTGGGCTGCGCGGTCGATGCCGCTCGGAGCGGTGAGCGAGATGGGTCGGTCGGCGGTGTGGTCGGTCCAGGTGGTCACGGGTGCTTCCAACTCCCCCAGTGCAACGGATGGTTCAGCGGGCGGTTCAGCGGGACGAAGGGCGGGAGGAGACCGGGTCGGGCGGGTGCGGGGCGGGGCGGCGGTCCTTCCAGTGTGCCCCGCGCGCGGTACCGCTCCGGACGGCGCGGACGGTTCAGGGGGCACGGCGCCAGTTCTCGGCCAGGTCACCCCACAGGTAGGCGCTGGTTTCGACGCCCTTGAGGAGAAGGTCCAGTTCAACCTTCTCGTTCGGGGCGTGCCAGCCGTCCGAGGGCACCGAGATGCCCAGGAACAGAACGGGTGCGCCGAGGACGTCCTGAAGGTCCGCGGCCGGCCCCGAGCCACCCGAACGTGTGAACCTGACCGGTCCTTCGAAAGCGCGGCCCATGGCGCGGACCAGGGACTGCAGGGCCGGGTGGTCGAGCGGGGTCAGACAGGGGCGGGTGGCCGGCAGGAAGGTGATCTCGGCGCGGATCCCGGCGGGGATCCGCTCGTCGGCCCAGGCGCGGACGGCCTTCTCGATGTGGTCCGGCTCCTGGCCCGCGACCAGCCGGAACGACAGCTTGACCATGGCCGAGGAGGGGACGATCGTCTTGCTGCCGGGGCCCTGGTAGCCGCCGCCGATGCCGTTGACCTCGGCGGTGGGCCGGGCCCAGACGCGCTCCAGGGTGGTGTGCCCGGCCTCGCCCTCGGTGGCGTACGAGTGCGCCTCGCGCAGCCAGCCCTCCTCGTCGAACGGCAGCTCGGCCCACAGCCGCCGCTCGTGTGCGCCCGGTTCCACGATGCCGTCGTAGAAGCCGGGGATCGCCACGCGCGCGTGCTCGTCGTGCAGCGCGGCGACCAGGCGGGCCACGACGGTGGCCGGGTTGGGGACGGCGCCTCCGAAGGCACCGGAGTGGATGTCCTGGTCGGGACCGTGCAGGACGATCCCGCACTCGACGAGCCCGCGCATGCCGGTGCAGACCGTGGGGGTGTCCTCGGACCACATGCCGGTGTCGGAGACGATCACGACGTCCGCGGCGAGCCGGTCCGCGTGTTCCTCGACGAGCGCGCGGAAGTGCGGGGAGCCGGACTCCTCCTCGCCCTCGACGAGCAGCTTCAGGTGGACGGCGGGCGCGGTGCGGCCGGTGGCGGCGAGGTGGGCACGGACGCCGAGTGTGTGGAAGAACACCTGGCCCTTGTCGTCGGCGGCCCCGCGCGCGTACAGGCGGTTCTCCCGGACGACCGGCTCGAAGGGGTCGCTGTCCCAGCCGTCCGCGCGGGCGGCGGGCTGTACGTCGTGGTGCCCGTAGACGAGGACGGTGGGTGCCTCGGGGTCGTCCGCGGGCCATTCGGCGAAGACGGCCGGTGCGCCCGGTGTCTCCCAGACCTCGGCGGCCGGGAAGCCGGTCCTCGTCAGTTCGGCGGCGAGCCAGTCGGCGCTGCGGCGGACATCGGCGGCGTGCTCGGGCTGGGCCGACACGGAGGGGATGCGCAGCCACTCGGCGAGGTCGTCGAGGAAGGCGGCGCCGTGCTGCTCGATGTACGCGCGGACGGCGCTGTCCGGGGTCTGGCTCATGGTCACGAGCCTATCGGCCCGCGGCGGCTTCCTCGGCGGGCGGTTCGTCACACTCGGCCCGTCCGGGCGATTGTCCGACGATCAGCCTTTCCAGGGCCGCCCGGTCCGGCAGGCCCTCCGGCCGTTCGACCTCGCCGGTGCGGACGTGGACGAAGGCGGCGGTCACCGACTCGGGCGGCACGCCCTGCTGCTCGGCCCAGCCGATCCGGTAGATCGCGAGCTGGAGCGGGTCGGCGGGGCGGGTGCGGCTGGTCTTCCAGTCGACGATCTCGTAGGTCGCCCCGTCGCCGTGCCCGGTCCGGTAGACGGCGTCGATCCGGCCCCGGACGACCCGTCCGGCGAGGGCCAGCTGGAAGGGGGCCTCCACGCGGTAGGGCGTGCGGTGGGCGTACTCGGTGCGTTCGAAGGCCTCCTTGAGGGCTTCGAGGTCGCGTTCGTCGGCGATCTCGGCGTCGGTCCCGGGCAGCTCGTCGGGGTCCAGCATGGGCAGGGTCAGCTCTTCGAAGCGCGTCTCGACCCACGCGTGGAAACGGGTGCCCCGGCGTGCGGCCGGTTGCGGTGGGCGCGGCATGGGGCGCGCGAGTTCCTGCGCGAGCCCGTCCGGGTCCTCGGCCAGCCGCATCAGCTGGGTCGCGGAGAGCGTCGCCGGCAGGGGTACGTCGGTGACGCCGCGGCGGGCGCGCAGCAGCTCGCCCGCGAGGGCGTCGAGGTCCCGGTCCCAGGAGGCGATGGCACGGGCCTCCTCGGCGGTGACGTGGGTCTCCTCGGCGGGGACGCCGCTCTCGTCGGGGGCGTGGGGGGCGGCGCTGCGCGGTTCCGGGCGGCGGGTCCGCGGCAGAGCCGCGGTCGTGCCCCCGGCCGGCGTGGCCTGGTGCGGGAGGACCGGGCGGTCGGCGCTCAGGGACTCCCAGTCGGCGGCGTCCTCGTCCGGGACGTCGTCCTCGTGGGGGCGCGGCTCCTCGTCGTCGGGCGGCGGGGGCCAGTCCGGGTCCTCGTGGCCGGCGGGGTCGTGACCGGCCACCGGGCGGCCGTCCTGGTCCGCCGTGAGCGCGTCCAGGTGGGCGAGGACGGTCTCGGCGGCGGCCCGGCGGCGGGCCAGGGCGGCCTCGTCGAGGGGCAGCGGCCACACCTGGTCGGCGTCTGCGGTGTGCAGGGCCGGGTTCTCCTCGTCCTGCTCCGGTTCGTCGGCCCAGGCCTCGATCTCGCCGTGTCCGGCGGCGCAGTGGTCGTACAGGGCCTGGAGGAAGTCGGAGGGGCCGCGCGGCCTCTTCTGGCTGGGACCCCACCAGTGGCCGGAGCCCAGCAGCAGGGAGCGCGGGCGGGTGAGGGTGACGTAGCCGAGGCGGAGCTCCTCGGTGTGCTGGTGGTCCTTCATCGCCTCGTGGAAGGCCTTCATGCCGCGCGAGTCCCAGGCCTCGACGTCGGGCAGGGTCTCGCTGTCGCCGCGCAGGGCGTGCGGGAGCACCTTGGCCTGGGCGGTCCACTTCTCGCGGCCCTGCGCGCTCGGGAAGGTGCCCTTGACCAGGCCGGGGACGACGACGACGTCCCATTCCAGGCCCTTGGACCGGTGCGCGGTCAGCACCTTGACGGTGTTCTCGCCGCCGGGCAGGGCGTTGTCGAGGCCCTTCTCGTACTGGGCGGCGGTGCGCAGGAAGCCGAGGAAGGCGAGCAGGCTCGCCTCCTGGTCGCCGGACGCGAAGGACGCGGCGACGTCCAGGAAGTTGGAGAGCGTCTCGCGGCGGCGGGCGGCCAGCGCGTGCGGGGAGGCGGACAGCTCCACCTCCAGGCCGGTGACCGCGAGGACGCGGTGCAGGACGTCCATCAGCGGGTCGGACAGGGAGCGGCGCAGTTCGCGCAGTTCGGTGGCCAGGCGGGCGAAGCGCACGCGCGCGTCCGGTGAGAACGGCAGGCCGTCGTCCTGCCGCTCGGCGTCGAGCGGAAGTTCGAGGAAGGTGTCCAGGGCGTCCGCGAGCGATATCACCTCGGCCGGGTCGACCCCTTCCACGGCCTGGGCGAGCCTGCGGTCGGGGTCGTCGGCGTCGCCCACGCGCGCGTGGGCGACCAGCAGCCGGGCGCGGCGGCCCAGGAGGGCCAGGTCACGGGGGCCGATGCGCCAGCGCGGCCCGGTCAGCAGCCGGACCAGGGAGGCATTGGCCCCCGGGTCCTGGAGCACCTCGCAGACGGCGACGAGGTCGGCGACCTCGGGCAGGTGCAGCAGCCCGGAGAGGCCGACCACCTCGACCGGGACGTCCCGCGCGACGAGCGCGCCCTGGATCTGGGCGAAGTCCGTCGCCGTACGGCACAGGACGGCGATCTCGCCGGGTGCGGTGCCGGTGCGGACGAGGTGGGCGACGGATTCGGCGATCCAGTCCATCTCGTCGGCGTGGGTGGGCAGCAGGGCGCAGCGGACCGTGCCGTCGCGTTCCGCGCCCGGGGCGGGCCTGAGGGCCGCCACGCCCGCGTGCAGGGCGCGCAGCGGCTCGGCGAGGCCGTTGGCGAGGTCGAGGAGGCGGCCGCCGCTGCGGCGGTTCTCGCTGAGCGCCTGGCGGGTGGCGGGGCTTCCGTCGGCGTGCGCGAAGTGCTCGGGGAAGTCGTCGAGGTTGGCGACGGAGGCGCCGCGCCAGCCGTAGATGGCCTGGCAGGGGTCGCCGACGGCGGTGACGGGGTGGCCGGTGCCGGCGCCGAACAGACCGGCGAGGAGCACCCGCTGGGCCACCGAGGTGTCCTGGTACTCGTCGAGGAGGACGATCCGGAACTCGTCGCGCAGCAGCCGGCCCACTTCGGGGACGCCGGCCAGCGCGGCGGACAGCGCGATCTGGTCGCCGAAGTCGAGCAGGTCCCGCTCGCGCTTGGCGGTCCGGTAGCGCAGGACCAGCTCGGCCAGCTCGCGGCGGGCGGCGGCGGTCTCGGGGACCTTGCGCAGGTCGGCGTTGCCGAGCTTGACGGACGCGAGGGTGTCGAGCAGTCCGGCGTCCCAGGCGCGCAGGTCCTCGGCGCGCACCAGGTGCTCGGAGAGTTCGGAGTCGAGGGCGAGCAGGTCGCCGACCAGGTCGGCGAAGGAGCGGGTGAGGGCCGGGTAGGGGCCGGGTGCCTCGCGCAGCACGCGCGCGGCGAGCTGGAAGCGGGTCGCGTCGGCGAGCAGCCGGGAGGACGGCTCCAGGCCGATGCGCAGGCCGTGGTCGGCCAGCAGGCGGCCCGCGAAGGCGTGGTACGTGGAGATGACCGGCTCGCCGGGCGGGTTGTCCGGATCGATGACGTCCGGGTCGGTGACGCCGGCCCTGACCAGTGCCTTGCGGACGCGTTCGGCGAGTTCGCCGGCGGCCTTGTTGGTGAAGGTCAGCCCGAGGACCTGGTCCGGGGCCACCTGTCCGGTGCCGACGAGCCAGACCACGCGGGCCGCCATCACCGTCGTCTTGCCCGACCCGGCTCCGGCCACGATCACCTGCGGGGCGGGCGGCGCGGTGATGCAGGCCGTCTGCTCCGGGGTGAACGGGATACCGAGGAGCTCTTTGAGCTGCTCGGTGTCGGTGATGAGGGCGGACATGACGGGAAAGGCTAGCGGCGGGCACTGACAATCGAGGAACCGGTGCTCATTCCACCACGTGCCGTCCCTCGGGGCGGGCGCTGCACGACGCACGGAACGCGCAGTGGGTGCAGTGCTGGCCTGTGGTCGGCGTGAAGCGTTCGTCGAGGACCTTGCCGGCGGCGGTGGCCAGCAGGTCGCCGACCCACTCCCCCTCCAGCGGTTCCTGGGCCTGCACCTTGGGCAGGGTCTCGCCGCCGTCGCGCCGGGCGGCGCCCTGCCGCAGGTGGACCAGCTCGGCGCCGCCCGCCTCGGGGCGCACGCCGTCGAAGGCGTCGTCCACGGCACCTTCGCGGACCGCGAGCTGGTAGACGGCCAGCTGGGGGTGGCGGGCCACCTCGGCGGCGCTCGGGGCCTGCTTGCCGGTCTTGAAGTCGACGACGTAGGCGCGGCCCTCGGCGTCCGTCTCCACCCGGTCCATCTGGCCTCGGATGCGGACCTCGTAGTCGCCGGCCTCCAGGCTGACGTCGAAGTCGTGCTCGCTGGCCACGGGCGTGCGCGCGGTGCGGTCCAGGACGTGCCACTTCAGGAAGCGTTCGAGCGCCGCGCGCGCGTTGTCCTTCTCCTGGTCCGACTTCCAGGGGGCGTCGAAGGCGAGCGCGTTCCACACCGAGTCCAGGCGCTCCATGAGGACCGCGAGGTCGGCCGGGGTGCGTCCGGAGGCGACCTCGTCGGCCAGGACGTGCACGACGTTGCCGAAGCCCTGGGCAGTGGTGGCGGGCGCGTCCGCCTTCACCTCGCGGCCCAGGAACCACTGCAGGGCGCAGGTGTTGGCGAGCTGGTCGAGGGCGCTGCCGGAGAGCACGACGGGCTGGTCGCGGTCGCGCAGCGGTACCTTGCTCTCGGTCGGTTCGAACATGCCCCACCAGCGATAGGGGTGGGCGGAGGGCACCAGCGGGCGGCCGTCCTCGTCGGCGAGCGCGGCCAGCCGGGCCAGGCGCCGGGCGGCGGCCTCCCGGAGCGTGGCGGACGCGCGCGGGTCGACCGTGGTCGCGCGCAGTTCGGCGACCAGTGCGGCCACGGAGAGCGGGCGGCGGGGCCGTCCGGTGACGTCCTGGGGCGTGGCGCCCAGCTCGGTGAGGAACCGGGAGGGCTGGTCGCCGTCGTCCGCGGGGGCCTTCACGGCGGTGACGACGAGGCGTTCACGCGCGCGCGTGGCGGCGACGTAGAACAGGCGGCGCTCCTCGGCGAGGAGCGCGCCCGGGGTGAGCGGCTCGGCCAGGCCGTCGCGGCCGATGCGGTCGGCCTCCAGCAGCGAGCCGCGGCGGCGCAGGTCCGGCCACAGGCCTTCCTGGACGCCGGCCACGACGACCAGATGCCACTCCAGTCCCTTGGAGCGGTGCGCGGTGAGCAGGCGGACGGCGTCGGGGCGGACCGCCCGCCCGGCGAGGGTGTCGGCGGCGATGTCCTCGGCCTCGATCTCGGCCAGGAAGTTCAGCGTGCCCCGGCCGCCGCCGCGCTCCTCCGCGCGGGCGGCGGTGGCGAACAGCGCGCACACGGCGTCCAGGTCACGGTCGGCGTTGCGGCCGGCGGCGCCGCCGCGCCGGGCGGCGCGTTCCAGGCGTGAGGGCCAGGGTGTGCCGTTCCACAGGTCCCACAGCGCCTCCTCGGCCGTGCCGCCGCCCGCCAGGCGCTCCCGGGCCTTCCCGAGCAGCGCGCCGAGCCGCTGCGCTCCGCGCGCGTATCCGGGGTCGTGGACGGCCAGGCGTGCGGGTTCGGCGAGGGCCCGCGCGAGCAGGTCGTCCGAGGGCGGTGGCAGCGCGTTGCCGGCCGCGCGTTCCTCGTCGCGCAGGGCGCGGCCGAGGCGGCGCAGGTCGGCGGCGTCCATGCCGGCGAGCGGGGAGGCGAGCAGGGTGAGGGCGGTCTCGGTGGCGAGCCAGCAGGCGTCCTCGTCCGTGTCGGGCGCCGACTCCGCCTCGGCGACCGCCCGGAGCGCCGTCAGCAAGGGCGCCACCGCCGGTTCGTGGCGCAGCGGAACGTCGTCGCCGTCGATGTCCAGGGGCACGCCGGCCGCGGTCAGGGCGCGGCGGACCGTCGGGATGGTGCCCGCTCCGGCGCGCACCAGGACGGCCATGTCGCTCCAGCGCACGCCGTCCTCCAGGTGCGCGCGCCGCAGGATGTCGGCGATGTTGTCCAGCTCGGTGCCTGGCGTCGGATACGTGTAGACCTCGACGGAGCCGCCGTCGCGCACGGGGGACGGTTCGCGGTGGGCGCGCACCGTGTCGCCGGGCAGCCGGGTCAGCGGCATCCGCCGGGTCAGCAGGCGCGTCGCGGCCAGCAGGACCGCGCCGGAGCGGCGGGCGGTGCGCAGGACCGCGACCGGGGCGGGACGGCCGTCCGCGCGCGGGAAGGCGGACGGGAAGTCGAGGATGCCGTTCACGTCCGCGCCCCGGAACGTGTAGATCGACTGGTCCGGGTCGCCGAACGCGACCAGCGTGCGGCCGCCGCCGGCCAGGGCGTGCAGCAGCCGCACCTGGGCGGGGTCGGTGTCCTGGTACTCGTCCACGAACACGGCGTCGTAGCGGCCTGCCAGGTCCAGGGCGACCTCGGGGCGCCGGGCGAGCAGCACCGCGCGGTGCACGAGTTCGGCGTAGTCGAGGACGCCCTGGAGGTCGAGGACATCGAGGTACTCGGCGAGGAAGGCGGCCGCGGCCCGCCAGTCCGGGCGGCCGATGCGGCCGGCGAAGGCCTCCAGGGCGGCGGGGTCGAGGCCCAGTTCGCGGCTGCGGGCGAGAACCGCGCGGACCTCGTCGGCGAAACCGCGGGTGGTCAGGCAGGCGCGCAGGTCGTCGGGCCAGCGCACCGGGTCGAGGCCGAGCCGCTCCAGGTCGGCGTGGCCGGCCAGCAGCTCGCGGACGGTGACGTCCTGCTCGGGGCCGGAGAGCAGCCGCAGCGGGTCGACGAACAGGCCGCTGTCCTGGTGGGCGCGGACCAGGGCGTAGCAGTACGAGTGGAAGGTGGTCGCCCGGGGTGCGCCGGCCGTGCCGACGCGCAGGGCCATGCGGTCGCGCAGTTCGACGGCCGCCTTGCGGCTGAAGGTCAGCACCAGGATGCGTTCGGGATCGCCGCCGCGGGCGATCCGGGCGGCCACCGACTCCACGAGCGTGGTGGTCTTCCCGGTGCCGGGGCCCGCCAGGACGAGCAGCGGCCCGGCCGCGTGGTCAACCACGGCGCGCTGCGCGGCGTCCAGAGGAGGGGGATCCGTAGCGGCCACGGGAGTCCGCACCAGCCGGTAGGCGCCACGGGCCCCCCGCCGCACCTGGAGGTGCGGCAGGCGCCTGGTGGAGGAAGAGGAGCTCACGTGGTTCGCCGGTCCTGGTGGGTGTACTGGTTGGCTCGCGGTCGCGCGGGCAGTGCGGTGGCCGTGGGGTGAGCGGGACACGCGCAGCCGACGCTACGCCGGGAAACCGGTCGGAAGCAGGGCTTCCGCTTGTTCCCGTCCGCCCCGGACGGCGCGCGTGGCACGTGCGCCCCACATCCCACGAACGTACGTCATGCCACGGACGTCCCGCGTGTCCCCCGAACGGGCCACAGGTTCCCCCCGAGGGCCCCGGATGGCGGAAGCTGTCAGGTGTGAGCCCCCGAGTCCGCGCCGCCGTCCCACCGCGCCCGCTTCATGTCGAGCCGCGGCAGGTGGCCTTCCGCGGCCCTGCTCGCCTCCTTCAGCGCGGTGCCCTCCGCCCGGTAGTGGTCCAGGGCGGTCAGCTCGTGCCCCGGCAGCAGCACCCCGTCGGCGCGCACCACCCGCCACCACGGCACGGAACCGCCGTAGAGGGCCATCACCCGTCCCACCTGGCGGGGCCCGCCCTCCTCCAGCCACTCCGCGACGTCGCCGTACGTCATCACGCGCCCCGGCGGGATCCCCTCCGCCACCTCCAGAACCCGCTCGGCGTACGCGGGCAGCTCGTCCGCGTACCCCTCTCGGGTGTCCTCGGGAAGGCTCTGCTCGCTCATTCGCCCCATCCTGCCGCACCCCACCGACAACCGGGCGCGGCCCGCGGCGGGTCTCGGTCTCGCCCCCGTGCGACGCTTGGGGCAGACTGTCCGCCCCCGCATCTGCACCCTGATGCCCTCGTGTGTCGGTGGGGCATGCCACCATCGTGCGGGCGGTGACTGGTGATACGAGATCAAGAAGAGACGAGCGAGCAGCAGGGCGTGCACCCCGACGGAGCGGCGGGCAGCCCTGCCGCCGGCGCACGCCCGGACACCGCACCTCCTGAATCCGCCGGCGCGCCCGCCGTGGAACCGGATGCCCGACGCCGCCCGAACCCCGCCGTCGAACCCGACGCCGCCCCCGACGTCTCCGAGGCGGAACACGTGCCGGACGACATCCACACCGACGAGGTGGAGGGCGACGAGGTGGAGGGCGACGAACCGCTGCTCCCCGCGCGCGTGCACCGCCCCTCCGACCTCATGCGGCTGCTGGTCGGCGTGCTCGCCGTCGCCGTGCTGCTCGGCATCGCCGCGTTCGCGCACGGCACCACCTCCGGACTCGAACAGGACATCAACAAGGGCACCGGGCAGGCCCCCGACCTGCTGATCAAGATCGCCGGACTGGCGTCCAGCATCGCGATCCTGCTGGTGCCGGTCGCGTTCGCCATCGAGCGGCTGATCAAGCGGGACGGGCTGCGCATCGCCGACGGCGTGCTCGCGGCCGTCCTCGCCCACGGTGTGACCCTCGCCACCGACCTGTGGGTCGCCCGGGCCGCCCCGGGCTCGATCCAGGAGGCGCTCACCCAGCCCTCCCCCGGTGACGTGCACGCGCTCACCGACCCGGTGCACGGCTACCTGGCGCCCGTCATCGCCTACATGACGGCCGTCGGCATGTCCCGGCGGCCCAGGTGGCGCGCGGTCCTGTGGATCGTGCTGACGCTCGACGCGTTCTCCATGCTGGTCACCGGCTACACCACACCGTTCTCGATCATCCTGACGGTGCTGATCGGCTGGACCGTCGCCTACGGCACGCTCTACGCGGTCGGCTCCCCCAACGTGCGCCCGACCGGCAGGACTCTGCTGGCGGGCCTGAGGCACGTCGGCTTCCACCCGGTCGGCGCGGCCCGCGAGGAGACCCTGGACAGCGAGAACGGCGACCGGGGCCGGCGCTACTTCGTCACCCTGGAGGACGGCCCGCCGCTGGACGTCACGGTCGTGGACCGGGAACAGCAGGCACAGGGCTTCTTCTACCGCGCGTGGCGCAACCTGACGCTGCGCGGCTTCGCGACCCGCTCCAGCCTGCAGTCGCTGCGCCAGGCGCTGGAGCAGGAGGCGCTGCTGGCGTACGCGGCGATCGCGGCCGGCGCCAACGCGCCCAAGCTGATCGCCACCTCCGAGCTGGGCCCGGACGCCGTGATGCTCGTCTACGAGCACACCGGTGGCCGCACCCTCGACTCGCTGGCCGACGAGGAGATCACCGACGAACTGCTGCGCAACACCTGGCACCAGGTGCAGGCGCTGCAGTCGCGCCGGATCGCGCACCGCAGGCTCGCGGGTGACGCCATCCTGGTGGATCGTTCCGGCAAGGTGATCCTCACGGACCTGCGCGGCGGCGAGATCGCGGCCGGCGAGCTGCTGCTGCGGATGGACGTCGCCCAGCTGGTCACCACGCTCGGCCTGCGGGTCGGGGCCGAGCGCGCGGTGGCCTCGGCGGTCGGCGTCCTCGGGCCCGACGCCGTCGCCGACTGCCTGCCGATGCTCCAGCCGATCGCGCTCACCCGCTCCACGCGCGCGACGCTGCGAAGACTCGCCCGGGAGCGCGCCCAGCGCGAGCGCGACGCGGTCCTGGAGGCGTCCCGGCAGGCCAAGCAGGTCCGCGCCGAGCAGGCCGAGAAGCCCGACAAGAAGACGGTCCGCGCCGAGCAGCGGGCCGAGAAGCGGGCCCTGGACGACGCGCTGGAAGAGGCACGCGAGGAGGACCTGCTCACCCAGATCCGGCACCAGGTGCTGCGGATCAGGCCGCAGGCGCCCGTCGAGCCGGCCCGCCTGGAGCGGGTCAGGCCGCGCACGCTGATCAGCGTCTTCGCCGGCGCGATCGGCGCGTACTACCTGCTGACCCAGCTCACCCACATCGAGTTCGGCCCGCTGGTCGCGAACGCCCAGTGGGGCTGGGTGATCGCCGCGGTGCTGTTCTCGGCGCTGAGCTACCTGGCCGCCGCGATGGCGCTGCTCGGATTCGTGCCCGAGCGGGTGCCGTTCGTGCGGACCGCGGCGGCGCAGGTCGCCGGGTCGTTCGTGAAGATCGTGGCACCCGCGGCGGTCGGCGGAGTCGCCCTCAACACACGCTTCCTGCAGCGCGCCGGTGTGCGCCCCGGGCTCGCGGTGGCGAGCGTCGGGGCCTCGCAGCTGTTCGGGCTCGGCTGCCACATCCTGATGCTGCTGTCCTTCGGCTATCTGACCGGCACCGAGAAGACCCCGTCGCTGTCGCCGTCCCGCACCGTCATCGCGGGCCTGCTGACCGTCGCCGTCCTGGTTCTCGTGGTGACGTCGGTGCCGTTCCTGCGGAAATTCGTCTCCACGCGCGTGCGGTCCCTCTTCGCCGGCGTCGTCCCGCGCATGCTGGACGTGCTGCAGCGGCCGCAGAAGCTCGTCACCGGCATCGGCGGCATGCTGCTGCTGACCGCCTGCTTCGTGATGTGCCTGGACGCCTCCATCCGCGCCTTCGGCGACGCGGGCACCTCCCTCAGCATCGCCAGCGTCGCGGTCGTCTTCCTCGCCGGGAACGCGCTCGGGTCCGCGGCGCCGACCCCGGGCGGTGTCGGCGCGGTCGAGGCGACCCTGACCGTCGGCCTGATCGCCGTCGGTCTCCCCAAGGAGGTCGCGGCCCCCGCCGTCCTGCTGTACCGGCTGCTGACCCTGTGGCTGCCGGTCCTGCCCGGCTGGCTGGCCTTCAACCACCTGTCCCGCAAGGGAGCGCTCTAGCCGCGGCGGCGGTCCACGGACCGTACACGGCGGTGAGGCAGCGGGCGGCCAGGGCGGATCACCGGAACGCCCCGGCTCGGGAGGGGATGCCTGGGCGCCGTCCCGGGCGCGTACCTCGTACGGCCCGCGCCCCGCGCGCGGGACCATCTGCGACCCCAGGATGGGAGCATGCCGAAGCCGATCCGGATCCGTGCCGCTGCCCTGACCACCGCCCTGGTGCTGTCCTGCCTGACGGCCGGGTGCAGCGACGGCGCCGGAAGCGGGGATCTGACGACGCAGAAGCTGGACTGGAAGGCCTGCCCGGCTCCTGACGAGGCCGAGGGCGGGGGCGGCATCCCCTCGCCGCTGCCCGGCGGCGGGGCCTGGCAGTGCGCGACCATGAAGGCGCCGCTGGACTGGTCGAAGCCGAAGGGCGCCACCATCGGCCTCGCTCTGATCCGCGCCAAGAGCAGCGGTGCCGCGGACGACAGGATCGGCTCCCTGATCTTCAACTTCGGCGGGCCCGGCGGCAGCGGCGTCACCACGCTGCCCGCCTTCGGCGAGGACTACGCCGCCCTGCGCACCCGCTACGACCTCGTCAGCTTCGACCCGCGCGGAGTCGGCCGCAGCGACCCGGTCGAGTGCGAGAACGACGAACAGCTCGACGACTACTTCCAGCAGGACGCGACGCCCGAGACCAGGGCCGAACGCACCCAGCTGATCAACCGCACCAGGCAGTTCAACGCCGCCTGCGAGAAGAACTCCAAGACGGTCCTCCCGCACGTGCGCACCACCGACGCGGCCCGCGACATGGACCTGATGCGGCAGGTCCTGGGCGACCGGCAGCTGCACTACTTCGGCATCTCCTACGGCACCGAACTCGGCGGCGTCTACGCGCACCTGTTCCCGAAGAAGGTGGGCCGGGCCGTCCTCGACGGCGTCATCGACCCCACCCAGGACCCCGAGCAGAGCTCGCTGGGACAGGCCAAGGGCTTCCAGCTCGCGCTCGACAACTTCGCCGAGGACTGTACGTCCAAGACGACGGAGTGCCCGATCGGAGACACCCCGCAGGACGTGAAGAACCGTATCGCCAAGCTCCTCACGGACCTCGACAGGAAGCCGATCCCGGGCATCCTCCCTCGCCAGCTGACCCAGACCGCCGCCACCAACGGCATCGCGCAGTCCCTGTACTCCAAGGACTTCTGGGAGTACCTCACCGAAGGACTCGAAGAGGCGTACGACGGCGACGGGAAGATCCTGATGCTGCTGTCCGACTCCATGAACGGCCGCAGCCAGAACGGCGAGTACAGCAACATCACGGCGGCGAACATCGCCATCAACTGCGCCGACGAGAAGCCCCGCTACGACGCCGACTACGTGCTGCGGAAACTGCCCGAGTTCCGCGCCGCCTCCCCGCTGTTCGGCGACTACCTCGCCTGGGGCATGGTCAGCTGCACCGACTGGGCCGTGCCGGGCGCCGCCGACCATCCCGACGTCAGCGCGCCCGGGTCGGCGCCGATCCTGGTCGTGGGCAACACCGGTGACCCGGCCACGCCGTACGAGGGCGCGCGGAAGATGGTGGACGCGCTGGGGAAGGGCGTCGGGATCGAGCTGACGTACAAGGGGCAGGGACACGGGGCCTACGACAGCAAGAACAAGTGCGTGCAGTCCACCGTGAACGACTACCTGCTGCAGGGGCGGACACCGAAGGCCGGCAGCGTCTGCACCTGACCCTGCCTGGCGGCGAAACCGCAGGTCACAAGGTTTTCCACAGGCCGCAACGGGCCTCGCTGGATCCGCCTACTATGACCTGACCGCTTTCCGCGACGATCCTGCGGAGAGCCTGTGAGGGGGGTGTGCGCGCATGTCGCGTTCCGTACGGTGGGCGGCCGCTGTGGCCGCCGGGTTGCTCGTGGCCGGGTGCGGTGGCGGATCGTCCGACGGGGCCGGGGACAAGGGGCGGACCCCGTCCGCACGACCGTCGTCCGCCGCCTCCGTGCCCGACCCCGTCCCCGCCGTCCTGCCCGCCTCGCTCACCTCCCAGAAGCTCGACTGGCGCCGCTGCGCAGGCACTTCGGACGCCGCCGCACCCGGCGACCAGTGGCGGTGCGCGACGCTCAAGGTGCCGCTCGACTGGTCCAGGCCGGACGGGAAGACGACGGGGCTGGCGCTGATCCGGGCGAAGGCGACCGGAGGTCAGGGCAAGCGGATCGGCTCGCTGCTGTTCAACTTCGGCGGTCCCGGCGGCTCCGGCGTCTCGATGATGCCGTACTACGCCGGTACGGCCGCCGCCCTGCGCCAGCGGTACGACCTGGTCAGCTGGGATCCGCGCGGCGTCGGCGCCAGCGAGGGGATCCGGTGCCGCAGCGACAGGGACCTGCGGTCCGCCGAGTCGATCGACGCCACCCCGGACACGCCTGCGGAGGAGACGGCGTACTTCCAGGACGCCGCCGACTTCGGCAAGGGCTGCCGGGCGGCGGCAGGAGAGCTGATCGCGCACGTCTCGACGACCGACACGGCCCGGGACATGGATCTGATGCGCCAGGTGCTCGGCGACACCGAGATGCACTACTTCGGCATCTCGTACGGCACCGAACTCGGCGGCGTCTACGCCCACTTGTTCCCGAAGAAGGTGGGACGGCTGATCCTGGACGCGGTGGTCGACCCGACCGCGGACTCGGTGGGCCACGCGAAGAACCAGACCGAGGGCTTCCAGCGCGCTCTGGACGACTACCTGAAGTCCACCGGCCAGGACCCCGAGCGGGGTTCGCGGAAGATCGCGGCCCTGCTCAAGAGGCTCGACGCCGAGCCGCTCCCGACGTCCTCCGGGCGCAAGCTGACCCAGACCCTCGCGGTCACCGGCATCGTCCTGCCGCTGTACAGCCGGGACAGCTGGCCGACGCTGACCAGCGCGCTGCGGGCGGCCGAGGACGGCGACGGCTCCGAGCTGCTGTCCCTCGCGGACCGGTACAACGAACGCGACTCCTCGGGGCACTACGGCACGACCGCGCACTCCCAGCGGGTCATATCGTGCCTGGACGACAGGCAGCGGCCCACTCCCGCCCAGACGAAGAGGCTGCTGCCCGACTTCGAGAAGATCTCGCCCGTGTTCGGCGACTTCCTGGGCTGGGACACGGCGGGCTGGTGCCACGACTGGCCGGTGGCCGGGCAGTACGACACCCCTCAGGTGAGCGCCCCGGGGGCGGCCCCGATCCTGCTGGTGGGCAACACGGGCGACCCGGCGACCCCGTACGAGGGGGCGCGGCGGATGGCCGACGAGCTGGGCAAGGGCGTCGGCGTCGAGCTGACCTGGAAGGGCGAGGGCCACGGGGCGTACGGCAGCGGCAGCGACTGCGTGGACTCGGCGGTGAACGCCTACCTGCTGGAGGGCACGGTCCCCGAGGACGGCAAGGTCTGCTCATGACGGAGGCGGGGGTGGGGCGGGCGGGGGGCGCCCCCCCCCCCCCCCCCCCCCCGCACCCCGCGCGGCGAACCCCGCCCCCGCCCGCGCGCGGGGTGACACCCCCC
>NZ_JBIWNY010000013.1:114858-253938 GCF_044767465.1 Streptomyces sp. NPDC101237
GTCCCCCCCACCGGGGGGGGGGCCCGGCCCCCGCGGCCGCGTTTTTGTGCCTTCTGGGGGGGGGGGGGGCGGGGGGGGCCGGCCCCCCCGGCCCCCCCCCGCCCGCCGGGACCAGGGTCAGTAGACCGGCTTCTCCGGCTCGATCTGGTTGACCCAGCCGATCACGCCGCCGCCCACGTGCACGGCGTCCGCGAAGCCCGCGGACTTCAGGACCGCGAGGACCTCCGCACTGCGGACACCCGTCTTGCAGTGCAGGACGATCTTCTTGTCCTGGGGCAGGCCCTCCAGGGCGGTGCCGAGGAGGAACTCGTTCTTCGGGATCAGCTTGGCGCCCGGGATGGAGACGATCTCGTACTCGTTCGGCTCGCGGACGTCGATGATCTCGATGTTCTCGCCGTCGTCGATCCACTCCTTGAGCTGCTTGGGAGTGATCGTCGAGCCGGCGGCCGCCTGCTGGGCCTCCTCGGAGACGACGCCGCAGAAGGCCTCGTAGTCGATGAGCTCGGTGACGGTCGGGTTCTCGCCGCAGACCGCGCAGTTCGGGTCCTTGCGGACCTTGACCTGGCGGTACTGCATCTCCAGGGCGTCGTAGATCATCAGGCGGCCGACGAGGGGCTCGCCGGTGCCGGTGAGGAGCTTGATGGCCTCGGTGACCTGGATGGAGCCGATGGACGCGCACAGCACGCCCAGCACGCCGCCCTCGGCGCAGGAGGGGACCATGCCCGGCGGCGGGGGCTCGGGGTAGAGGCAGCGGTAGCAGGGACCGTGCTCGGACCAGAAGACGGAGGCCTGGCCGTCGAAGCGGTAGATCGAACCCCACACGTACGGCTTGTCGAGCAGCACGCAGGCGTCGTTGACCAGGTAGCGGGTGGCGAAGTTGTCCGTGCCGTCGACGATCAGGTCGTACTGGCTGAAGATGTCCATCACGTTCTCGGCTTCGAGCCGCTCTTCGTGCAGGACCACGTTCACGTACGGGTTGATGCCGAGGACGGAGTCACGGGCGGACTCGGCCTTGGAGCGGCCGATGTCGGCCTGACTGTGGATGATCTGGCGCTGCAGGTTCGACTCGTCGACCTCGTCGAACTCCACGATGCCGAGGGTGCCGACACCGGCCGCGGCGAGGTACATCAGCGCCGGCGAACCCAGGCCGCCGGCGCCCACACAGAGCACCTTGGCGTTCTTCAGCCGCTTCTGCCCGGCCATCCCGACGTCCGGGATGATCAGGTGGCGGGAGTACCTGCGGACCTCGTCTACGGTGAGCTCAGAAGCCGGCTCGACCAGGGGTGGCAGCGACACGGGGACTCCGTTGATCGGTCAATCACTACAGTTGTTCTCCGTGTAACACTGCCACGCCCTTCTTCATTCCGAGACACCCGTCCCGACCCGCGAGACGATGTCGTCCCAGTAGCCGGGCATGTTCTCCCAGGGGTCCACGCGGCCGCCGTGGTCGGTGCGGTCGGTGAAGTAGATGGTCGAGGCGCCCTGCCAGCGGGCGATGCGCAGAGCCTCGTCGAGGTGGCCGCGGGGCACGCCGTGCACGAAGTGGCAGAAGCGGTCCGGCGGATAGTCCGCGGTCCACTCGGCGACGTGGGACCAGCGGTAGTCGCCCCACGAACCGGCGAAGGTGACCAGCTGGTCGGCGTTCTCCGCGTAGCCCGGGTGGGGGTGGGTGCCGTGGCCGAGGACGATGTGGGGCCGGTCACCGATGGTGCGGAGCGTGGCGACCGCGCGGCGGATTCCGGGGAGCGCCGTGCGTTCGCCGGGGCAGCGCTCCAGCAGGAAGCCGTCGACGCGGTACCAGTCGCGGTAGCGGCGGGCGTCCTGGACGAGGTCGCCGTGGGGACGGGCGCCGTAGGTGGCGTCGAGGCGGCCGAGGACGCGGACGCCCGCGTTGCGGAGCCGGCCGGCGGCTTCGAGGCAGTGCGGGTCGGGGCGGCTGCCGGGGCCGTTCGCCACGTTGAGGACGACCCAGTGCAAGGGGGTGCCCGGGCGGGTGAGTTCGGCCCACTGCGCCGGGGCGAGGAGGGGGTGGGCGTACCCCGGGATGCCGAAGGCGGGACGGACGCCGGTGGTCGCGGCGCCCGTCCTGGCGCTGGTCAGATGCGGCATGCCGCCTCCATCCAGATGTCCGCGAGGGACTCTTCGAGGTTGATACGGGGACGCCAGCCGAGCCGGTCGCGGGCGCAGCGCACGTCGGCCTGCTGCCAGCTGCCGCAGCCGTCCGGGTACGGATAGGCGACCGGGGCCGTGTGGTCGGGGTCCAGCCGGGGGTGGCCGATGGGGCCGCGCAGCGGGCCGGGCGGGCCGTCGAGTTCGTGCAGGGCGCCGCCGTATCCGGCGACCCGGGCGAGGACGGCGGCGGCGTCGCGGAGGCGGACGGCGCGGCCGGAGCCGATGTTGATGACGCCCTGGGCGGCGGAGAGCGAGGCCGCGTGGACGGCGCGGGCGACGTCGCGCACGTCGACGAAGTCGCGCTGTACGCCGAGGCCGCCGAGCTTGAGTTCGCCGTCGCCCGACTGCATGGCGCGGCGCATGGCCTCGGCGAGACGGCCCAGCGGGGATCCGGCCGGGGTGCCGGGTCCGGCGGGCGAGAAGACGCGCAGGACGACGGCGTCCAGGCCGGAGCCGAGGACCAGTTCGGTGGCGGCGAGCTTGCTGACGCCGTACGGGCCGCCGGGGCGCGGTACGGCGTCCTCGGCCGTGGAGGAGCCGGGCTGGCTCGGGCCGTACTCCGCGCTGCAGCCGATCTGCACCAGACGGGCGCCGCAGCCGCTGCGGCGCAGGGCCTCGCAGATGGTGGCGACGGCGACGGTGTTGTGCCGGGTGAGTTCCCGGGCACCGCCGCGGGTGGCGCCGGCGCAGTTCACGATGACGCCCGGGTGGACCGCGTCGAGGAAGCGGGTGAGGGCACCGGGGCTTCCGGTGGCGAGGTCGAAGCGGACGTCGGCGTCGTCGCCGCGGCCGAGCGCGGTGAGCTGGACGGCCGGGTCGGCGAGCAGCCGGTCGGCGACGAAGCGGCCGAGGTATCCGTTGGCTCCGATCAGCAGAACCCTCATCGCGTGGCTCCCGGGGTGTGCGCTCCGGCGACTCCGGTGGTTCCGGACGCTCCGGGTCCGGGTCGGGAGGTGGTCATCTGGCGGTCTCCTTCAAGGGGTGGTGCGGTTTTCTCCGGCGGGGTGCCGGGCGCCTGCCGCCGCGGCGGCACGGGGCGGGCGAAGAGGAGGGGGTTTCGGTTCACCGCGGGTCTCCCGGCGGCGCGTGGGCCGCGGCCCGGGTGAGGGTGCGGCTCGCCCTGACCAGCAGGGCCAGGGCCGCGGCGCCGCAGACGAGCACCGGGACGCAGCCCGCGCCCCAGGCGCCGGCCAGGGCGTCGAAGGGGCTCGCCAGGAAGGCGCAGCCGGGGAGCCGGCCGGCCAGGACCAGGCCCACGGCGGCCGCTTCGCCGGCGGCGGCGAGGGCGAGGACGGTGCCCTGCGGCGCGTGGTGGACGGCAAGCAGGCGGGCGAGCAGGAGGAGGGCGCCGAGGGTGAGGGCTTCCGGGTAGCCGGCCGGTTCGTCCAGGACGGCCGCGCACAGGGCGAGCAGGGCGGTGAGGACGCCGAGGCAGAGGGCGAACGTGCCGAGCAGCAGCGGCCGCACGGCACCGGCGAACTCCGCCAGGCCGCGGCTGGCCGTGAGCCTGCGGCGGGCGGCGGCGGTCAGGAGGTGGACGCTCCAGGCGGTGGGGGCGAAGGCCAGGGCGAGGGCCAGGACCGGCGCGGTGGTCACCGGCCAGGGGCCGTGCGCGGCGCCGGTGGGCAGGCCGTCGGGGCCGCCGTCCAGGACGGCACGCAGGAGGCCGTCGCCGAGGAGGGCGTAGGCGAGGAGCCAGCAGGTCCACGCGCGGGTGCCGGTGGCGGGGTGCCGGGTGCGGGCGGGCGCGGCGAGGGGGCCGCGGCGCAGGGCCGTGCGGACGGCCAGGGCGAGGGCGAGCAGGCCGACGGCCGCCGTCAGGAGGCGCGGGCGGCCCTCGGTGAGCCGTACGCCGGCCACCGTCGCCACGCCGACGGCGCCCGGCAGGAGGGAGAGCAGGATGCGGTCGGCACGGACGCGGGGTGCGGGCGGCGGCTGAGCGGGCGGGTGCCGGTCCGCGTCGCCGTCGCGGGGCACGCGCGCGTACAGCTCCTCGGCGAGGGAGAAGACGTCACGGTGCCGGAAGCGGGCGGCGGTGCGGTCGGTGACACCGTGCGCTTCGAGTCCGGCCGCGATCTCCAGCGGGTCGACGGCCTGCTCGCACAGGGCGCGGTGGCGGTGCAGCAGGGTCTTCACGGGGTCGGCGGCGCCTCGGCGCGGGGCGGGTGCGCGGCCGGCCGTGGCGGTCCGGGTCCGCGCCGCGACCGCGGCCGTCCGCCCGGACCCGGTCCGTGGCCCCAGGCCGTGCGGCCCTTCGTCCGTCGGGTCCAGGAGCCATTCCTCCGACCGCGCGTCCCAGGCGTCGGCCGCGCCGGGGCGGCCCAGCCGGTCCAGCTCGCGCGGTCCGCCGTGCACGGCGCCGCCCTCGTCGCCGTTCACCGGGCGCCCTCCGGGGCCGCGATCGGGGTGGCCCGTGCCGGGGCCGGTCTCGGCGAGACGCCCAGCGCCCAGCCGGGGGCGCCGCGGCTCGCGTCGCGGGCCGTCGGGCGGGTCCAGCGGCCGGGTACGTGGGCCTCGGCCGGAGCGGCGAACGGCAGCGGCTCGCCCGCCTCGTCGAGGACAACCCGGCGCACCGGGCAGTGCGAGACGATCTCCAGGTAAATGCCGTGAAATGCCGTGATGTTCTGCTCGACGGTGAACAGTTCGAGCGCCCGGGCACGCGCGGCGGCTCCGAGGCGCTCACGGCGCTCGGGGTCGCGCAGCAGCGCCACGCACGCCTCCGCGAGCGCCCGCGGGTTGCGCGGAGGGACGACGAGACCGGTGCCGCCGATGACCTCCACCACGGCACCGACGTCGGTGGACACGGTCGCGCGGGCGCAGAGCATGGCCTCCGCGAGGCCGACCGGGAAGCCCTCGACGACGCTGGAGAGGACGACGACCGATCCGGACGCGTAGGCGTCGGCGAGGGTCGGCGCCTCCGGTCCGCCGATCTCCTCGAAGGCGACGGGGTTGTCGCCGACGGCGTGGGCTCCGTCCGCCTCGTCCGGGAAGAGCTGGGCGGCGAGCGCCTTGCAGTGGCGCAGGTAGGCCCGGCCCTCCGGTCCCGAGGGGGCGCCCACGACCCGCAGCCGCGCCCTGGGCTGCTCCTTGCGGACCTCCGCGAAGGCGTGCAGCAGCGACACCAGGTCCTTGGCGGGCTCCGTCCGGCCGACCCACACGAGCGTGTCCGGGTCGGCCCGGTCCGGGGCCTCGCCGACCTCGGTGAAGCGGCCGGCCTCCAGTCCCGGGTGGACGGTGCGGATCCGGGAGCGGTCGGCACCGCAGCGTTCCTGCCAGCGGCGGGTGTGCGCGTTGCCCGGGGTGATGATCGCGGCGCGGCCGTAGATCTCGGCGGCGAGCCGCCCGTGGAAGGCGGCGAGCAGGGTGCGTACGGCCGGGGTGGCCGCGTCGGGGCCGGAGGCGAGGTAGTGCGCGCGCAGCGGCACGCCGTACTCGGTGACCAGCAGCGGCACGTCGCCGAAGTGCCGGGCGAGCAGGCCGGGCAGGGCGGCGGGGCCGCCGGCGGTGGCGTGGCAGAGGTCGGCCGCGCCGAGTCCGTCGTCGCCGTACCAGTCCAGGGAGAGGGGGCGCAGGGCGCGTTCGAGGTGGGCGGCGACGGCGAGCAGGTCCGGCACGCGCGCCGCGCGCGCCGCCGCGGGTGCGCCGGGCGCCCGGCAGGCGCGCTCCAGCGTGCGCACCGCGCTGTCGGAGCGGAGTGCGCCGACCAGTCCGCCCTCGTCGCGGGCGAGTTCGGCGAGTCCGTAGAGTGCGCTGCCGAAACGGTCCGCCATAAGACCGGAGACCGCTTCGGAGCCGTCCGGGCCGTCCGCTCCGTCCGCGTCCCGTGCGCCGTCGGATCCGGCACCGGCAGGACCGCCGACGCCCGGACCGGCGCACAGGACGGCCGCCAGTTCCCCGTAGCTCTCGACGAAGCGCCGGCGCGCACGCAGACCGTACGCGGGTCCGTCCTGCTCGGCGGTCCACAGCGGGGCCGTCCGCACACGACGGACGTGCGGCGGCAGCGGCAGCCGTCCCTCGTCCTCCTGGCGCGTGCCACCACTGAGCGCGTAGAGGTCGAACTCGTGCTGCCCGAGCCCGCGCACGAGCCGGTCGCACCAGAGTCTGGCGTCACCGCTCACATACGGATGACCACCCTCCGTAACCATTCCGATGCGCACGTGTGCACCCCCGATCGATCTCCCGTATGGGGAGCCGCCGTTGCTCCGGCGGCTCGCAGCGGGACGAACGTATGCGGACAAGGCGGTGGCGCGATGGACGGTTGTCCATCGCGCCACCAAAAGGGGTGAACGGTCGTAACTTTCCCGTGCGGAACGCGTTCTGTCGCGCTAAGAGATCGGACGACAGCGAAACGTCACCTCGGGAGAGCCCGCGCGAGCTGCCGAAACGTCACGCCGAGGCCAGTTCCCGCCGGGCCGTACGGCGCCGGGCGGCCACCTCCGGGTCGAGGGCCGGTACGGCGGCCAGGAGTTGCCGGGTGTAGGGGTCCCGCGGGTTGTCGTAGACCTCGTCGGCGGGTCCGGCCTCCACGACGCGGCCGTGGCGCATGACCGCGACCCGGTCGCTGACCTGCCGGACCACCGCGAGGTCGTGCGCGACGAAGACCAGCGCCAGGCCGAGTTCCCGCTGCAGCTCGCCGAGCAGGGCGACGACCTGGGCCTGGGTGGTGACGTCCAGCGCGGAGACCGGCTCGTCGCAGACGATGACGCGCGGGTCGGCCGCGAGCGCCCGCGCGATGCCCACGCGCTGGCGCTGACCACCGCTGAACTCGTGCGGATAGCGCTCGTAGTGCGCCCCTTCGAGCCCCACCCGCTCCAGCAGTTCGATCACCCGCCGCCGGATGCCGGCCTGGTCCCGTTCGCCACGCGCGCGCAGCGGATCGGCTATCGACTCGCCGACGCTGCGCCGCGGGTTGAGGGACGACACCGGGTCCTGGAACACCATCTGGACGGCCGTCCGCACGCCCGCGCGCGCGTGTCCCTCGTACCGGATCTCGCCGGCCGTCGGCTCGAGGAGCCCGACCAGCATCCGGCCGAGCGTCGTCTTGCCGCTACCGCTCTCGCCGACGACGCCGAGGGTCTCACCCCGGCGGACGGTCAGCGACACGTCGTCCACGGCCGCGAACGCCGCCTTGCCGCGGCCGAACTCGCGCCGCAGCCCGGATGCCTCCAGCACCACCTCCCCGGGCGCCTGCGAGGGCGCGCGCACCGCGTCCACGCGCGGGACGGCGGAGAGCAGTTCGCGTGTGTACGGCTGCGCGGGGGACCCGAGCACGGCGGTGACCGGGCCCTGTTCGACGACGCGTCCGTGCCGCATGACGAGCACCCGGTCGACGCTCTCGGCGGCGACGCCCACGTCGTGCGTGACGAGCAGCAGGCCCATGCCGGTCTCCTCGCGCAGCGTGTGCAGCAGGTCGAGGATCTGGGCCTGCACGGTGACGTCGAGGGCGGTGGTGGGCTCGTCGGCGATCAGCAGGCCGGGCTCGCAGGCCAGGGCCATGGCGATCAGCGCGCGCTGGCGCATGCCTCCGCTGAACTCGTGCGGACGGGACCGGGACCTGCGCGGCGCGTCCGGGATGCCCACCCGGTCCAGGACCTCCACGGCACGCGCGCGTGCGGCCCGTCGCGACACGCGCGTGTGCACGCGGTACACCTCGGCGATCTGGTCGCCGATCGCGTAGTACGGGTCGAGGGAGGACAGCGGGTCCTGGAAGACCATCGCGGCCCGGGCGCCGCGCAGCCGGCGCAGTTCCTCCTCGGAGGCCGCCTGTACGTCGGTGCCGGCGACCTCGATCGCGCCGCCGACCCGCGCGCCCGTGCCGCGGTGCAGCCCGAGCAGGGCCGAGGCGACGGTGGACTTGCCGGAGCCGGACTCGCCGACCAGCGCGAGCGCGCCGCCCGCCGCCAGGTCGAAGGAGAGTCCGTCGACGGCCCGCAGGTCGCCGAACTCGACGGTCAGGTCAGTGACTCGGACGAGACTCACGTCAGTACCACCCGTCGGTCGGCCACCGCGTACAGCACGTCCGCGACGGCGTTGGCGAGGACCACGAAGAAGCCGATGACCAGGACCATGCCGACGACGACGGGCAGGTCGACCACGGTGACCGCGTGGACGAGTTCCTGGCCGATGCCGGGCAGGCCGAAGAGGGTCTCGATGAGGACGGCGCCGCCCACCGCGCTGCCGAAGTCGTTGGCGTTCAGGGCGATGATCGGCGCCAGGGCGCCGCGCAGGGCGTGCCGGCCGACGACGGACCGTTCGCCGACGCCGTAGGCGCGGAAGGTCCGGATGTGGTCCTCGGCGAGCGTCTCCAGCATCGACGCCCGGGTCATGCGGGCGAAGTAGGCCGCCTCGGCGAGCGCGAGGGTGCACCACGGCAGCAGCAGGTTCCAGGCCCACTGCTCGGGGTCGTCCGAGAAGGGGACGTACTCCGGGAACGGCAGCAGTTCCAGCTGGCCGCAGACCACGATCATCAGGACGAGGCCGATCACGAAGACCGGCGTCGACATGCCCGCCAGGGTGAGGCCGGTCAGGGCGCGTTCGGTGAACCGGCCGCGCCGCCAGGCGGAGAGGATGCCGGTGCCGACCCCGAGGATCAGCCAGAGCACCATGGAGCCGATCACCAGGGACAGGCTGACCGGCAGCTTGGTCAGGATGATCTGGGTGACCTGTTGATCGTTCCGGTAGGAGAGGCCGAGGCAGGGGGCCGAGCAGTGCGCGACGGAGGTGCCGGTCGAGAAGTCCTGGCCGGCGAAGACGCCCGACAGGAAGTGCCAGTACCGCAGGTACAGGGGGTCGTCGAGCCTGAGCTGCTGGGAGACCTGGTGCACCTGTTCAGGGGAGCAGCGCGGGCCGCAGGTGATCTGCGCGACGTTGCCCGGGGTGACGTAGAAGACGACGTAGACGATCACCGAGATGGCCAGCAGGGTGATCACCGCGCCGACGGCACGGCGCAGCGCGAATCCGGCGAAGCCGCTCATGACCGGGCCTCCTTCGCGGTGGCCGCCTTCGCCGGTTCCGCCGGGGTGGCCGCCTTCGCCTCCTGCTTGCGCCCGGTGCCGACGCGCAGCCGGGAGGCCGAGCGCGGGTCGAGGGCCGTGCGGATGCCGTCGCCGAGCACGGTGAGCGCGAGCACGGTCACGAAGAGGGCGCCGGCCGGCAGCAGCAGGTACTGCGGGGCCGCCTGGTACCAGATGTTGGCGGAGGTCAGCATCTGTCCCCAGGACGGGGTCGGGGGCTTCACGCCGACGCCGAGGAAGGACAGCGAGGCCTCGATGGAGATGTTGGCCGGCACCATGAGCGCGGCGTAGGTGATGACGGGCGCGGCGAGGCCGGGCAGGAGTTCCCGGCGGGCGATCCGCCAGGTGCTCCAGCCGCTGAGCCGCGCGGCGGCCACGTAGTCGAGGTTCTTCAGGGAGAGCGTCGCGGCCCGGCTGATCTTGCCGATGGTGCCCCAGGCGACGAACCCGATGATGAGCGAGACCAGGACCGGCCGCGGGAAGCTCGCGGGCACGACCGCCAGCAGCGCCAGCGCCATGATGATCAGCGGCATGGCGACGATGATGTCGGTGACGCGGCTGAGCAGTTGGTCGACCCAGCGGTTGCCGAGGGCGGCCGTGACGCCCACGACGACACCGAGGACGACCTGCACGGTGGTCGCGGCCAGCGCGACGCCCAGGGAGACCCGGGCCCCGTACACCAGCCGTGCGAACAGGTCGCGCCCGGTCTGCGGCTCGACGCCGAGCCAGTGGTCGCCGCTGACGCCGCCGAAGGAGCCGATCGGGACGCCGCCACGCGCGGAGTCGACGAGCGACGGGTGGTAGGTGGTCGGGTCCTGGCCCTCGACGGCGGTGAGCAGCGGCGCCGCGAGGGCGACCAGGACGAGCAGTGCGACGACGGCGGCCGCGACGAGGGCGGCGCGCCGGGTGCGCAGCCGCCGCCAGAACTGAAGAGCCCCCGAGGCCCCCGAGGCGGGCGCCTCGGGGGCCTGGGCGGCGAGAAGTGCCTCGCTCACGGTGTTACTTCACCGCGACCTGGGAGATGTCAAGGACGCCGGTCCAGTCGCTGATCACGACGTTCTTGATGTCCTTGCCGACCAGCCGCTTGTAGACCGGGTGGAACAGCGGCACGGTCAGGGCCTGCGCGCCGATCTTCTTGTCCAGCGCGCCCCACCGCTTCGCGGCCGCGTCGAGGTCGGTCAGCTTGTTGATCGCGTCGATCTCGGAGTTGACCGAAGCGTCGTCGAGCTGAGCCGAGTTGAAGTTCGATCCGTCCTTGACGATCTGCCGGCCGTCGAAGATCGGGGCGAGGAAGGGACCGCCGGAGGGCCAGTCGGCACCCCACGCGGCGAGGAAGAAGCCCGGCTCGGTCTTCACGCTGTGGATCGTGTCGGAGTAGTTGTTGTCCTCCAGACCCTGGAGCCTGACCGTGATCCCGGCCTTCTTGAGGGCGTCCTGGACGGCGGTCGCGATCTCGGGGCTGGTCCGGAAGTTCTGGGCGTTGTCGTGGGTCAGCGTGACGGTGAGGCCCTTCGGGTAGCCCGCCTCCTTCAGCAGTTCCTTGGCCTTGGCCGCGTTGCCGGTGGCGCCCGCCGGGAAGAGGTCGTAGGGCGTGTAGCCGAAGGACTTCTGGTCGGGCAGGTAGGTGGTGGCGGCCTCGGCCAGCGCGCTGCCGCCCGCCGCGTTGACCACGGACGAGCGGTCGATCGCGTACGAGATCGCCTGGCGCACCTTGGCGTTGTCGAACGGCTTGACCTTCGGGTTGAAGGCTATGTAGTTGGTGTAGCCGAAGTGCCCGGTGCCGACGCGCGAGGCGAGTTCCTTGTCACCGGTGACCTTGGCCAGCTCGGCCGGGCCGAGGTTGGTGTCGGTGGTGACCGCGGCGGCGTCCGTGCCCTGGGACGCCGACAGCCGCTGGTTGATCACCGAGGAGTCGAGCCCGGACTTCACGTCGATCCGGTCCGGGTAGGCCTTGCGCTGGTCGTCGACGGCGGTGGACCAGTTCGGGTTCCGCTCCAGCACCAGGTGCTCACCGTCGTTCTCGTTCTTCACGACCTTGTAGGGGCCGGACGAGACCGGGTGCTCCTCGTACTTGGTGCCGGTGTCCTTGGCCTTCGGGACGGGCGTGAACTGCGTCTGCGTGGCCAGGTAGGGGAACTCGCCCTCGGGCTTGTTCAGGTGGAAGACGATCGTGCGGCTGTCCGGCGTCTCGATCGCCGAGAGGCCCTTGGTGTCCTTGTACGGCCCCTGGTAGCCGGCCGCGCCCGCCAGCCAGTCCCGCAGGTAGGGCGCGCCGCCGGAGAGTTCGGGGGCGAAGGAGCGCTCGATGCCGTACTTGATGTCGGCGGACGTGATCGGCGTCCCGTCCTCGTACTTGAGGCCCTTCTTCAGGGTGTACGTCCACACGGTCGCGTTCTCGCTCGGGCGCCCGGTGTCGGTGGCGAGGTCGGGGACGACCTTGGCGCCGGCCGCGCCGTTCGCGCGGTTGCGGGTGGTGAGCGTGCGGAAGACCAGGGAGGGCACGTTGCCGCCGCCGGAGGTGTACAGGCGGGCGGGGTCGAAGTCCGACTGCGGGTCGGAGTTCAGGATCGTGAGCGTGCCGCCCTTGTGGGGCGCGGAGTCGCCACCGGAGGCCTTGGCATCGTTGTCCTTCGGGCCGCAGGAGACGGCGCCCGCTGCCACGACCAGGCTGACGGATGCCACGGCCATGCGGCGCGTTATGGCGGACGGTTGACGCATCGGAATGACGACCTCTCGGAAGGCGTGTCTCGATCGGTGAGACATATTGACGAGGAGTGAGACGGAACTGAGCACACGTCCGCCCAGGGCGTCAGGTCGCCGAGAAAGCCGTGACCTGGTCACGGCGGAAAGGAGAGATCGCGACGCGAACGCCCGGGGGCGAAGGTCAGCGACAGTGGATGTCGGCCACGCAGAGCGCGGTCACGCCGATGAGCGCCAGCTCGATGGCGGCGCGCGCGGAGGCGTGAAGGGACGACATGCCCAGAAATATGTATGAACTTTCCGCCCATGTCAATGTGACTTATGCGCCACCTGTCAACTCTTGGGATACGGCCAGGCGTTGGGCAGACAGTGGATGCCGTCGTGGTCGAGGAACTTGGTCTGCTGCTGCATGACCGGCGCGAGTTCGCCGTCCTTGTCGCAGGTCACGTGGCCGTAGCCGAGCCGGTGGCCGACCTCGTGGTTGATCAGCATCTGCCGGTAGGCGTGGATCTCGTCACCGTACGTCCTGCTGCCCTGCGCCCACCGGTAGGCGTTGATCATGACGCGTTCGGTGGAGGCGGAGTCGCACGACACGTTGTCCACGGTCGTGTCCAGACCGGACTTCGCGCACCACTTGGCGGTGGTTCCCGGACTGGCCAGGGTGATCACGAAGTCGGGGCGGCCGGAGGAGACCCGCGCGAAGGTGCGGGCGCCGTCGTGGGCCCAGCTGCGCTCGTCGTTCAGCGTCTTCTGCACGGCCGCGGCGAACAGCTCGCCGTCCAGGCCCAGTCCACGCTCCACGTCGACGCGGTAGGTGTACTTCCGTCCCGTGCCGGGCGCCTTGGCGGAGCCGGGCACGGCGTCGAACTTCCCGGACGCGGTCAGCTTGGCGCCGAGCGGGTACTTCTCGCCCATCGCCCGCTCGTAGGAGAGCGCGGCGACGCGGGGCGAGGCGGAGACGGACGGTGTCGTGCGGCCGTTGCCGCGCGAGGCGGGGCCGTCGGTGGTCCGTGTGTCGCCGGCGGCCGCCCGGGACCCCGCGGAGCCGTCGCGGCCGTCGGCCACCTGCCCGGCGACGATCACGGCGAGCACGGTGGTGACGGCGGCGGCCGCGACGCCGGTGAGGGCGCGCCCCTTGCCGCCCTTGGGCTGCGCGGGGTCGGCGGCGGACGGCGGGTCGCCGTCGTCGCCGTCCGAGCCGTACGGCTCGGAGGCGAGCGCGGAGGTGTGCGGGGCGGCGGCCGGGCCGGCGGAGGGTGCGGACGGCCCCGCGCGGCGGACGCCGGTGAGCGGCGTGAAGACGTCGACGTCCTCGGTGAAGGCGTCGACGTAGTCCTGCCGTGGGCCTCCGGGCCCGTCCCGCCGCTGACGCGGTACCGACGGCCCGGCGGCGGCGCCGGACGCTCCGCCCACCCGGCCCCAGCCGCCGCCCGCCTCCCGCTGTTCGGGATGGCCGCCCCGGACCCGGGGCACACCGCGGGCGGGCGTCCCGTCGCCGAAGCGCGGCACGCCGTGCGCCGGGGTGCCGTCGGGCGGGCGCGGGGAGCCCTTCGGGGGCGTGCCGTCCGGGCGGCGCGTGAAGCCGGGCGGAAGGTCCCGCGCCGGGCGGGGCACCCGGGCGGCGCCGTCGCGTCCGGAGGTGCCCGGGTCCGTGTTCCGTGCCGCTTCTATGCCGCTGGTGTCCGCGGCCTCGCCCTTGGGTGCCGGACCGCGGCGGCTGTGGCGTCCCACCCGGTCCTCAGCCCCTCGCGCCCGGCGCGCCGTCGCCGGCGCCCGACCCGTCGGTGTCCGCGAGGAGTTCGCGGAACGCCCCGGCCACCGTCTCCGGGTACTCCATCATCGCCACGTGCCCGGCGTCCGGCATGGACAGCAGCCGGGCGTTGCGGAAGGTGCGGGCGGCCTTCGGGGCCATGCGGTAGCCGACCAGCTGGTCGCGGCCGCCGTAGATCAGCAGGGTCGGGGCGAGGACGCGCTCGGCCTGCCGCCAGAGCCCGTGCTGGCCGCCCAGCGTGTAGGCGTTGACGATCCCGCGCGCGGACCGCGCCATCGCGTCCCAGAAGTACGGCAGCCGCAGCCGTCGTTCCAGTTCCTGCACCGCGTGCTCGAACGCCTCGGGCGAGACCCGGCCCGGGTCGCCGTAGCAGAGGGCCAGCACGCCCCGGACCCGCTGTTCGGCGGTCCACTTGCCGGTCGTGCGGGTGAGCAGTCCGGCGACGCCGGGCAGGCCGAGCACCACCGTCGGCACGGCCGTGCGCTGCACGCGCAGTTCGGGCAGGGCCGGTGAGACGAGCGTCAGCGTGCGGACCAGGTCGGGGCGGACGGCCGCGACCCGGGTGCTGACCGCGCCGCCGAGCGAGTTGCCGAAGAGGTGGACCGGACCGCGGCCGAACGCGTCCAGGTAGCGGATGACCGCGCGCGCGTGCCCGGTGACCGAGTAGTCGCCGTCGTCCGGTGGCGGGGAGTCGCCGAAGCCGGGCAGGTCGACCGCCTCGCCGTCCACGACGTCTTCCAGCCGCTGCATCAGGTCCGACCAGTTCTGCGAGGAGCCGCCCAGTCCGTGGACGTACAGCGCGGGCGGCAGACCCGCGCGCGCGGGCGGCCTGGACCGGATGGAAAGGGTGACTCCGGGCAGCCCCACCGACCGCAGCCGCTCGCCCTCGGCGATCCTGACGGCCGCCGCCTCGGGGAGCACGCTGGTCGGCGGCACGGACGGCAGCTCGGTCGAAGACATGCGCCAATGTTACGAGACGATCACACCGTGATTCGTGTGTTCGCCGTCACAGAACGGTACCGGCGAGCCGCGGCTGGGCACTCGGCGCGTCCGGCCTGCCGTCCCGGGCCCCGGCGCCCGGCGGGACGCCGGCCCCGCGGACCGCCGTCGACTGCATAGCGTCCGCATCCGGTGTCTCCTACGCTCGATAAGAGGGCACCCGTTCCTGGCCGCCCTGCTCGTGCCGGGGACATTCGAAGGAAGGGAGCCCACCATGGCCTATGAACCCACCGACCCCGACGTGCTCGACGACCTGCTGCCCGAGGCGCAAGACGCGCCGGAGATCGACGTCGAGGCACCGGAGGGCGACGCGGCGGAACAGCAGACGGACATCGCGCCGTCCCAGGACGACCCGCTCACCGAAGTGGCCGAGGGCCGTGCGAACGAGGCCGATCTGATCGAACAGGCGCGGGTGGTCGCCCTCGACGAGGACGACTACCGCTGAGCGCGCGGGGCCCCGGCGGACCCGCCAGGCCCGTCCGCGTTTCCCGGTGCGGCTTTCGCCGCCGTCCGGTACGTGAAATTCTGCGCTCGCACCACGCACAGCACGGTTACCGAAAAGTACGATGGCCGGGCGGCGTAATCCGCACGTGGACGATTTTGGGAGGCGGCGTGACAGCCATCGAGCAGACAGAGGCGGCGCGCCCGCGGGGCACGCGCCTGCCGCGCCGTGCCCGTCGGAACCAGTTGCTGGGCGCCGCCCAGGAAGTCTTCGTCGCGCAGGGGTACCACGCGGCGGCGATGGACGACATCGCCGAGCGCGCGGGTGTCAGCAAGCCGGTGCTCTACCAGCACTTCCCCGGCAAGCTCGACCTCTACCTGGCCCTGCTGGACCAGCACTGCGACGCGCTGATCCACGCGGTCCGCGGCGCGCTCGCCTCGACGACCGACAACAAGCAGCGCGTGCGGGCGACCATGGACGCCTACTTCGCGTACGTCGAGGACGACGGCGGCGCCTTCCGGCTCGTGTTCGAGTCCGACCTGACCAACGAGCCCGCGGTGCGGGAGCGCGTCGACAAGGTCACCACCGAGTGCGCCGAGGCGATCTGCGAGGTGATCGCGGAGGACACCGGCCTGTCGCGTGCCGAGTCGATGCTGCTGGCCTCCGGCCTCGGCGGCCTCGCCCAGGTGGTGGCGCGCTCCTGGCTGCACAGCGACCGCAGCGTGCCGCGCGACCAGGCGGTGCAGCTGCTGGCGTCGCTGGCCTGGCGGGGCATCGCCGGGTTCCCGCTGCACGGCATCGACCACCACTGAGACGTCGCGGCTCGCGCGGGCAGCGGCATTCCCGTTCGGTGTTCGCTCCTGGCGTGCCCGCCCACAGCGTGTCCGTCCCCTCACCGGGCTAATGTGTGCTGCGTACGGCGCGGAAGGTCGCGCACTTCACTGACCGTCGGAGGGACATAGCCGTGGAGGTCAAGATCGGCGTGCAGCACGCGCCCCGCGAGATCGTGCTGGAGAGCGGGCTGAACGCCGAGGAGGTCGAGCGCCTCGTCGCCGACGCCCTGGCCGGTAAGTCGCAGGTGCTGTCCCTTGAGGACGAGCGCGGCCGCAAGGTGCTGGTCCCGACGGACCGCCTGGCGTACATCGAGCTCGGCGAGCCGACGGTGCGCAAGGTGGGCTTCAGCGCGGTCTAGCCAACAGCAGCGCGAAGGGGCCCGGCGGACGCATGTCCGCCGGGCCCCTTCGTCGTGTCCGCCCCCCGCATCCGGCGCACAAGTCACCCACAGGGGAGGATTGCATTCCGCAGGTCACGGGTATGACCGCCTACGACCGTGAAGCGCAGGCCGGCCGTGGGAGGGACCCTCGTGATGATGCTGGAAGTCGTTGGATCCGCACTGCTCGGCGTGGCCCTGTCGTGGGCCGCGGCCAGCCGTCTGTCCCATCGTCTTCCGGCCCGTCCGCTGGTGTTCTGCACGGGAGTCGCAGGCGCCCTCTTCGGCGACTTCGTCACGCACAGCGCGCTCGGTCCCGGCACGGTGGTGGTGAGCCTGCTGGGCGCCGCTATCGTCGCGGCGGCGTCCCTGTCGCTGCTGCTCCGCCCGGCCGGCCGCCACCTGCGCCGACGATCGATCCCGGCGGCGTAGCGCCGAGCGCCGCCGCCACAGGGACCAGCCGGCACGGAAGGTCGCGCGACCGGTCGCCTGCGGCCGCGGCCGCGTGCCAGGACTAGGCGGCCAGCCCCAGCGCCGCCATCCGCTTGGTGTGGGCCTCGGTGATCCGCGAGAACATCCGCCCCACCTCGGCGAGGTCGAACCCGTCGGCCACCCCGCCCACCAGCATGGTCGACAGCGCGTCCCGGTCGGCGACCACGCGCTGGGACTGCGACAGCGCCTCGCCCATCAGCCGCCGTGCCCACAGCGCCAGCCGGCCCCCGACCCGCGGGTCGGCGTCGATGGCCGCCCGCACCCGGTCCACGGCGAAACCGGCGTGCCCGGTGTCGTCCAGCACGGCCAGCACCAGCTCGCGGGTGTCCGCGTCCAGACGGGCCGCGACCTCGCGGTAGAAGTCACTGGCGATCGAGTCGCCCACGTACGCCTTGACCAGGCCCTCCAGCCAGTCCGAGGGTGCCGTCTGGCGGTGGAAGCCGTCCAGGGCCGCGACGAAAGGCTCCATCGCCTGGGCGGCGTCCTCGCCGATCTCCGTCAGCCGGTTCCGCAGGCGCTCGAAGTGCTGGAACTCCGAGGACGCCATCTTCGCCAGCTCGGCCTTGTCCGCCAGCGAGGGCGCCAGCTTGGCGTCCTCCGCGAGACGCTCGAACGCCGCGAGCTCGCCGTACGCGAGGGCGCCGAGCAGGTCCACGACCGCGGCACGGTACTGCGGGTCGGCGGCCGCCCGCGCCCAGTCCTGGGCGGCGACACCGGTCGGTTCGGCGGAGGCGGTCTCAGGCTTGTCAGAGCTCGTCATGAAGCGCACAATAGCCCGCCCGCCGCCTCCGGGAACCCCCGGGAACCCCGAGGAAAGCCCCCGCAAGTCCCGGACAAGTCAGCGGGAAGCCGCTGGTCAGCCACTGTGACTACCACGACGTGACCAAATCGGCCATCACATGTGCACGATTCCGGGGTATGGTGGTAATGCGCCTGCTGGTACGCCAACGCATTCGGACGTACCTCGACAGGCCGCACGTATGAGGATGCCCGGTCGGTGGCCCGATCGGCTCCGACCCGACAGCCCTCCCGGCGTGTACGGCACATCGCGTACGACGACCGGAGGGACACCCTCAGCGGTACGAGCGCTAGAGCGTCGGCAGAGGTCCCGTGTCATACGGCGTGCCCCACACGGCCCGCCCGTACGGCAGCCGACGTCCCCCGGCACGGTCCGTCACAGACCCCCGCGCTCGCCTCGGACCGCGATACACAGAAGAGGCAGCACCCTGACTACGACGTTTCGAGAACTCGGGATCCTTCCCGAGACCGCCGAGGCCCTGGAAGCCGTCGGCATCATCAACCCCTTCCCCATCCAGGAGATGACACTCCCGGTCGCCCTGTCCGGCACCGATGTCATCGGCCAGGCCAAGACCGGCACGGGCAAGACCCTCGGCTTCGGTCTGCCGCTCCTGGACCGCGTGACCGTTCCCGCCGACGTGGAGGCGGGCCGCGCCGCCCCCGAGGCCCTCACCGACGCCCCGCAGGCGCTCGTCGTCGTGCCCACGCGCGAGCTGTGCACCCAGGTCACCAACGACCTGCTCACCGCCGGCAAGGTCCGTAACGTCCGCGTCCTCGCCATCTACGGCGGCCGGGCCTACGAACCGCAGGTCGAGGCCCTGAAGAAGGGCGTCGACGTGGTCGTCGGCACCCCGGGCCGGCTCCTCGACCTCGCGGGCCAGAAGAAGCTGAACCTGAAGCACATCAAGTCGCTCGTCCTGGACGAGGCCGACGAGATGCTCGACCTGGGCTTCCTGCCCGACGTCGAGAAGATCATCAGCATGCTTCCGGCCAAGCGCCAGACCATGCTGTTCTCGGCGACCATGCCGGGCGCGGTCATCGGCCTCGCGCGCCGGTACATGAGCCAGCCCACCCACATCCGCGCCGCCGCGCCGGACGACACGGGCGCGACGGTCGCGAACATCGCGCAGTTCGTCTACCGCGCGCACTCCATGGACAAGCCGGAGATGATCGCCCGGATCCTCCAGGCCGAGGGCCGCGGACTGGCGATGATCTTCTGCCGGACCAAGCGCACCGCCGCCGACATCGCCGAGCAGCTCCAGCGCCGCGGCTTCGCCTCCGGCGCCGTCCACGGCGACCTGGGCCAGGGCGCCCGCGAGCAGGCGCTCCGCGCGTTCCGCAACGGCAAGGTGGACGTCCTGGTCTGCACCGACGTCGCCGCGCGCGGCATCGACGTCGAGGGCGTCACCCACGTCATCAACTACCAGTCCCCCGAGGACGAGAAGACCTTCCTGCACCGGGTCGGCCGTACCGGCCGCGCGGGCAACTCGGGTACGGCGATCACCTTCGTCGACTGGGACGACATCCCGCGCTGGCAGCTCATCAACAAGGCGCTTGAGCTCGGCTTCCACGAGCCGGTGGAGACGTACTCGACCTCCCCGCACTTCTTCGAGGAGCTGAAGATCCCGGCGGGCACCAAGGGTGTCCTGCCGCGTGCGGAGCGCACCCGCGCCGGGCTCGACGCGGAAGAGGTGGAGGACCTCGGCGAGACCGGCGGCCGCGGTGGCCGCGGTCGTGGTGGCCGGGGCGACCGTGTCGAGGCTCGCTCGGAGGCCCGCTCGGAGGAGCGGGAGCGTCCGGCCCGCAGCCCGCGCCGCCGTCGTCGCACCCGCTCGGGCACGGCTCTGGACGAGGCGGCAGGTACGCCGTCCCCGACGCCGTCCGCCGAGTCCGCGCAGACCGTCGCCGAGTCCGTCACGGCGTCGGAGCCCGCTGGTGTCCGCACCCCGCGCCGCCGTCGCCGTACGCGGGGCGGGGCGTCGGGCGAGCCGGTGGCGGCCGCCGCGCCGCAGACCGTGACGCCCGAGGCGGTCGTGGAGATCGTCGAGGCGGTGGTGGAGTCCGTCGCTCCTGAGCAGCCGCGTCGCCGCCGTACCCGCAAGGCCGCGGAGGCCACGGTGACGCCGGTCGCCGAGGTCGCCCAGGTCACGGAGTCCGCGCCGCAGACCGCCGAGCCCGTCCGGGCCGCCGAGCCCGTCGAGGCCCCGGTGACGCCGGTCCGCCGACGCACCCGCAAGGCCGCCGAGCCGGCGGAGGCAGCCGTGACCGCGGCCGAGCCCGTGGTCACGGAGGAGCCGAAGCCGCGCCGCACCCGCAAGACGGCAGCCGCCGCCGCGGAAACGGCCGTCGACACCGCGGAAGCCACCGAGGCCAAGCCGCGCCGGACCCGCAAGACCGCGGCCACCGCCCCGGCGGCGACCGAGGCCACGGCCGAGACCGAGCCGGCCAAGCCGCGCCGGACCCGCAAGACGGCAGCCGCCGCCGCGGAAGCGGCCGTCGACACCGCGGAGGCCGCCGAGGCCAAGCCCCGCCGCACCCGGAAGACCGCCGCCGCCGAGACGGTGGCGGACACCGCCGAGGCCCAGCCGCGCCGCACCCGCAAGACGGCGGCCGCCGCCGAAGCGGCCGTCGACACCGCGGAGGCCGCCGAGGCCAAGCCCCGCCGCACCCGCAAGACCGCGGCCGCCGCCCCGGCGGCGACCGAGGCCACGGCCGAGACCGAGCCGGCCAAGCCGCGCCGCACCCGCAAGACGGCAGCCGCCGCGGGCATCCCGGCGCAGGCCAGCGAGGAGCCTGAGGCCAAGCCGAAGCGCCGTACCACCCGCAAGGCGGCCGAGTCCGTCGAGGCGGCCGGCACGGCCGACGCCGTCGAGGCGGAGGCGAAGCCGAAGGCCCGCAGGACCCGGAAGGCCGCCACCGCGGCCCCCGAGGCCTGAGCACCTCACCGAACGGCCCGGCCCACCCCGTGTGGGCCGGGCCGTTCGGCGTTCCCGGTCCGGCGCGCGGCCCAAGGGCGCCGGATAACCTCTCTCCATGAGCAGGCCTCGCACCTTCGTCCCGCCCGCCGGTGCCCGCGCGTACGCGCTCGCCACCGCACGCGGCGAGTTCGCCGTCGTCGACGCTCCCGCGGCCTCCGGGGCGGAGCCCAGGGGGACCGCGCTGCTGCTGCCCGGCTACACCGGCAGCAAGGAGGACTTCACCTTCCTCCACGAGGCACTGGGCGTGCGCGGCTACCGGACCGTCGCCGTCGACGGACGCGGCCAGTTCGAGTCGGACGGTCCTGCCGACGACGAGTCGGCCTACGCCCAGGAGGAGTTGGCACGTGACGTGCTCGCGCAGGCGGCCGCGGTCGGCGACGGCGGGCCCGTGCACCTGCTGGGGCACTCCCTCGGCGGCCAGATCGCGCGCGCGGCCGTCCTGCTCGACCACACGCCCTTCCGCTCGCTGACGCTGATGTCCTCGGGCCCGGCGCAGATCTCCGTGCCGCAGCAGCAGCGGGTGAAGCTGCTGCGGGACGCGCTGGCGGTGCTGCCGATGGCGGAGGTGTGGCAGGCCATGCGGGCCATGGAGGCGCCGGAGGAGCTGACGGAGCTGGACGAGGACGGCCTGGCGGACCAGGAGGATCTGCGGCGCCGCTGGCTGGGCAACAAGCCTGCCCAACTCCTGGCCGCCGGGCGCCAGTTGTGCACCGAACCGGACCGTGTCGAGGAACTCGCCACGGTGCCGCTGCCGTTCCACGTGCTGTCGGGGGCGCGGGACGACACCTGGCCGTTGCCGCTGCTGGACGACATGGCGCTGCGACTGCGCGCGCACCGGACGGTCGTCGAGGGTGCCGAGCACTCCCCCAACACCGACCGTCCGGCCCCGACCGCCGCGGCGATCGCCGACTTCTGGGACGGCACCGACGACCGGCGGCCGGCCGCCGGCTAGCGCACCGCACCCCGTGGCCGGTACCGCGCACGACGGCTGGTGTCGCGCCGGCGGCCGGTGTCGCGCCGCACCCCGTGGCCGGTACCGCGCACGACGGCCGGTACCGCGCACGACGGCCGGTACCGCGCACGACGGCCGGTACCGCGCCGGCGGCCGGTGACGCCGTACGACCCGTCCGCCGGGCTAGTACTGCGTCTGGAGGTGCTCCCAGAAGCCGTCCCGCAGGGCCCGGCGCAGGTCCGCCTGGCCGCGCAGGGAGTACTGGAGCAGGCCCTCGGCCTCGACCAGCAGGTCCTGGTCGACCGGGCCCGGCAGATAGGGATGGCCGGGCAGCAGCTCGACGAGTGCCCCGCTGCCACGGGAGGACAGCCACTTCGCGGCGATCTGCGCACCGACGAACCGGACGTCCTCCCGGGTGGGCCTCGCGCCGCCCGCCTCGTAGGCGTGCGCGGTGCGCCGGGCCACGTACGGCTTGAAGAACTCCAGGTCAAGGGTGCGCTGGCTGTCGACCTCCCAGAGCAGCGGCTCGGCCTGGTTGCGGCCCTCCGGCGCCTCGATGCCCCACAGGTGGACCCGGGCGCCGTAGCCCTGGGCCGCCTCGACCGCGGAGACCAGGTCCTCGTCGCCGCCGAGCAGGGCCGCGTCGCTGATGGCGCGGTGCCGGGCGAGCGACTCCAGGTCCGTACGGATCAGGGAGTCGACGCCCTTCTGCTGGTTGTTGGCGTTGAGGTTGCCGAGCCGGACCTTGACGTCGGGCAGCTCGGCGATGGTCTGCTGCTCGGCGGTGTGGATGCGGCGGCGGGCGCCGTCGTACCAGTAGACGCGCAGCAGGCGGCTGTCGGCGAAGATCTGGCGCGCCTTGTCGATGAGCGCCTCGATGAGCCCTTCCGCGTCGAGGTCGAAGGCGCGGCGGTCCTCCGTCCCGGCGACGAGCCGGCCCGTGGCCGCGTAGAGGTAGCCCGCGTCGACGAAGATCGCGTGCGTCGACGGCGTCTTCGCCACTTCGGCGAGCATGCGGGTGAGCAGCTCGTTCGTGTGATCGATGCGGGTCTTGAGGGCGGCGAGGTCGTCGTTCATCGCCTCCATTGTCCCGGCGGTCACGCTGCGAACACAACCGGTCCCGGTCAGTCTCCCGAAGGACTCTTACCGGTCGGTAATTAGGCGTTCGAAAGTTTTCTTTAGCGTAGGGAATGTTTGTAACACGCAAGTCGTTGACTGGAAGGAACACGCGACGAAGGGAGAGGCTCATGCGCTTCGAAATCAGGCGACTGGACGAAGTCGACGGAACCACCGTGGACTGCACCGTCGTGGACGCCGCCTCCGTCAACAGGATCGTCCAGCAGGCCGCCGCGGTCGGGCAGCGCCTGTGGATCCGACCGGCCGAGAACCAGACTGCGTAACACGACACGACGAGACGCGACGACGGACGACGACTCACCGACGCGCGGAGCACCGCACAGTCTTCGGAAACCCCCGTACGGCTCGACGCCGTGCGGGGGTTTCCGCGTTCCGCCCCCGGTGCGGCTACGCGCCCTTGATCACCTGGCTGACCCCGTTGATGATCTGCTGCACGGCGATCGCGGAGAGCATCATGCCCGCGAGCCGCGTCACCAGGACCACGCCGCCGTCCTTGATGACCCGGATGATCAGCAGCGAATAGCGCATCACGAACCACAGCACGACGTGGATCGCGAGGATCGCGGCCCACACGGAGACCTGCGAGGAGAAGCTGTCCGCCTTCTGCACCGCGAGGATGACGGACACGATCGCGCCGGGCCCGGCCAGCAGCGGCATGCCCAGCGGCACCAGCGCCACGTTGACGTCCTTGGTCTGCTTCGGCTCGTCGTTCTTGCCGGTGAGCAGGTCGAGCGCGATCAGCAGGAGCAGCAGCCCGCCCGCGATCATCAGCGCGGGCACGGAGACGTGCAGGTAGTCGAGGATCTGGTGGCCGAGGAGCCCGAAGACGGTGATCACGCCGCCCGCCACGCAGACGGCCTGGAAGGCCATCCGGCGCTGCACCTTGGCGGGCCGGCCGGAGGTGAGGGCCAGGAAGATCGGGGTGATCCCGGGGGGATCCATGATGACGAACAGGGTCAGGAAGAGGGAGCCGAAGACGGCGACGTCGAACATGCGTGAGCCTTGTGCGTAGGGCGGCGCTGCGTGCGGTCGTGCCGCAGGCCGGTGGGAGTCACCGCGCGCGGGCGGGCACGGCCCGGCGACCGGGCGGGCACGGCACGGCGCGCGGAGAGTTCAGGAGGAAGGCGGGCCTCAGCGTCCGCCGGTCCCCGGGACGGGGAACGCGCCGGTGGCCCGGCGGGTGATCTCCCCGTACACCTCGGGGTCGGTCGTGTACTCGCCCAGCGCCACCGTCTTGCGGCTGCCGTGGTAGTCCGAGGAGCCGGTGACCAGCAGCCCCAGCTCCGCGGCCAGCCCGCGCAGCCGGGCCCGGGTCTCGGCGTCGTGGTCCATGTGGTCGACCTCGATGCCGTCGAGGCCGGCCGCGGCCATCTCGGCGATCGCCTGCTCGGGCACGGTGCGCCCGCGCTTGGCGGCCGCCGGATGCGCGAACACGCACACCCCGCCGGCCTGCTTGACCAGCCGGATCGCGGTGAAGGGGTCGGTCTCGTGCTTCCCCACGAAGGCCCGGCCGCCGTCGGCCAGCCACTCCTGCGTGAAGGCGTCGCCGACGGTCGGCACGACACCGGCCTCGACGAGCGCGGAGGCGACGTGCGGCCGGCCCACGGAACCGTCGCCGGCGATCCGCCGCACCTGCTCCCAGGTGACCGGCACGCCCAGCTCGTTCAGCTTGGCGACCATGCCCTGGGCCCGCGGCACCCGGTCGTCCCGGACCAGCTCGCGCTCGGCGAGCAGATCGGGCTCCTCGGGGTCGAAGAGGTAGGCGAGCATGTGCAGGGAGACGCCGTCGAGCCGGCAGGACAGCTCCGCCCCGGTGACCAGCGTGAGGTCCTCGGGCAGCGCGGCGATCGCCTGCGCGTGGCCACGGGTGGTGTCGTGATCGGTGAGCGCGACGACGTCCAGTCCGGCGGCGGCGGCGTTGCGCACCAGCTCGGCCGGGCTGTCCGTACCGTCGGACGCGGTGGAGTGGCAGTGCAGATCGATGCGCACGACGCGGACTCCAGGCGGGACGGGACGGGAGGGACGCGTCAAGGATAACGGCCGACGCCGGATGCCCTGTCACACCCGAACACCGCCGGCGCCCCGTACAAGCAGCTCACGGACGCCCTCCGGCCACCGCGCGCGAACGCCCGTCCGGCGGGCCGGACCCCGGCAGGTCGGACCCCGGCAGGTCGGACCCCGGCAGGTCGACGCCTTGTTCGCCGGGGAACAAGGCCCCTACGGCTCCAGCAGGCGCGGCGACAGCGCGCCGCACGGGACCAGGTCGACCTCGGCGCCCGCGTCCCGCAGGTCCGTCAGCACCAGCTCGTCGTACATCAGCAGCCCGGTCTGCTCGGGCCAGACCACCGCCCAGAGCCACATCCCGCGGGCCTCGCCCGCGAAGACCGCCCGGTCGGCCGGCGCTCCCGACACGTGCCACAGCGGCGTCGGCCGGCCGGAGGCGAGCACCTTCGCCTGCGGCGGTTTCTCCACGTCCATCGTCGGCCCGGGGTCCGGTCCGTCGATGCCCGCGTACCGCGCGCCGAGACCGACTCCCAGCTCCTCGGCGACCAGGATCATCTCCCCTATGCCGCCGAGCGGCGCGGGTCCGGAGCAGGCGACGGCGGTCGCGCGGCCGCCGCTGCGGTCGTCACCGGCACAGGCCACGCCCGTGAACAGCCAGCCGACCGGCAGCGGCCAGGGCATCCACACCGGCACCTGGGTGCGGTGCACCACGACACCGAGGGCCTCGACGCTGGGCGGGATCACGGGCTGTACCGGATGCACGGTCCCGTGCGCATCGCACTGCCAGGTGTCGGCGAAGAGACCGGGAGCCCTGACCCGGCCACCACACTTCGGGCAACTGGGTTCGCCCCTCATAGGGCCCCACGGTCCTACCCCGGATCCCCCACGTCAAGGACGATCACCCGTCCGGGCGGAAGCGGTCACCGGACGGAGTTAGATGTAACTCGCATTAATTAGTTACCCTAACCTACTGGGTGCAAAAGCCAACTGCATCCGCGGTCGCGGCGGCGACCGGACGAGAGCGACGAAGGAAGCGCGTGACGGAGCCGGCAGACCCGTTCGAGACGGGAGCGGGCGGCATCCTGCGGCAGGCGAAGGCCGTGTGGGCGACGGCGGGCGCGTCCGTCGTCGCCTTCATGGGCATCGGACTCGTGGACCCGATCCCGCCCTCGACAGCCAAGGGCCTGGAGTGCTGCCCGCCGCCGACGTGACGGTGCTCGGCCACGGCGGCCACACCACCGCGATCGTCTGCACGATCCCGTCCGGCGCGTTCATCCGCGTGAACAACACCGTCTCCACCGAACTGGCCCTCGGGGTGTCGGACGCGCCGCGTCCGGTGGCGAGCGCGGGCTCCACCTTCGTCCGCTGGTTCGCCGCCGCTGCGGCGCCCTACTTCGCGCCGAAGATCGAGGAGTGGACCGACGTCCACGTCCCGTTCGTGGTGGCCGCGGTCACCACCGTGCCGGGCGCGGCCGCGGTCCTCGTACGGCGGCGGGCGCTCACGCACGAGGCGGAGCGGGCGCGGCCGTCGCACGCCGCCGAGGACGGCGTCGCCGTCTTCGCCAACTGACCGGTCCTGACGGCCTCTTGGTGAGCTTGCTCACCCCGGTCGGTCAGTCCAACGGGACGGAACGGCGGTGCGGATCCCTGAGGTCCGTGCCGCCGGCCAGCCAGCGCTCCTGGAGCGCCTGGGCGCCGTGGACGCGTTTCCAGGCCGCCTCGTTCGGGGTCATCGGCAGCAGCGGCAGGAACCGTACGGGGTCGAGCGGCGCGTCCAGCACCAGATCCTCGACGAGACCGCCCGGCTCGCCGACCAGGACCGAGGTGAAGGGCGCGTCGGGCCAGAGCGGGCCGCCGACGTCCAGGGACGCGCCGGGCGCGACGACCAGACCCTCCACCTGCGGGGACGCGGCCAGGACGGCGAGCGCGCGCAGCACCTTGTCGGTGTCGGCCAGTCCGGCGCGGACCGACAGGACCAGTTCGGCGCGCGGTCCCTCGACGGGGTCGGCGAGCGTCGCGGTGGGGTCGGTCATGGGGTGCGCCGACATGCCGAGCGTGGCGTAGCGCAGGACGTGCTCGCCCTGCAGATCCTCCTGGAAACGGAGCACCTCGATGCGGTCCGTACCGAGGAAGGTGACCGCCGCGCGCGCGTCCGGTTCGCCCAGCGCGGTGGTCAACCGGGCCTCGACCAGAGGAAGAACTTCAGCCATGCCGTGAGCATAGAACTCGTCAGTACCGGGCAAAGCAGCGCCTTGACACCAAGGGCTGCTGCTACTCTGGCCGCGACGGTTCGGGGCAGCACGCAGAGCGTCGCGGTCAGGCCCCGACGCCACGAGAACTCCCTTACGAGGGACCGGCTGGAGGAGGTGGGGCTGTCATGGATCGAAGTCACCCGTGCAGTACCACTCGCTCTTCCGCCTGCTGATTTCGTCTCCTGGTCGGCTGCCGCCTTCACGTTCGCGTTGTCGTTCGGAAGAGCACTGCGTTTTCGCTTTCCCGATCCCTTTGACCGGTCCGTTCGGATCTGTCTGGATCCGTTCGTCTGATCCGAATCAGTAGCGAAGTCGCCACCGCAACGGTGCGGTGCTCCCCGCTTTGTGGACGTGCCAAACATCCGCAGTCAGGACGTCCCCATTCCGGGTAGTTCCACCCGTTCGCCGCGGTCTTCCGCTGCTTGTCGCGAAGGAGCCTGCCCATGTCGATGATCCGCGACCTCCGTGCCGTGGTCCGCCCGACCCGCCCTTCCCAGCACAAGAGCCTGCGCGTCGAGACCGGCGCGTACGACACCACCCGCGACCCCGCCACGCCGTCGGCCGTCGTCGACTGCGCGGTCTACCGGGACGGCGCGCGCATGGAGACGCCGCGCCCGCTGACCCCGCAGGAGGCGATGCGCCAGGTGCGCCGCGACGGCGGGTTCGTGTGGATCGGCCTGCACGAGCCGACGGAGGCCGAATTCGCGGGCATCGCCAGTGAGTTCGGGCTGCACCCGCTGGCCGTGGAGGACGCCGTCCAGGCCCACCAGCGCCCCAAGCTGGAGCGCTACGACGACTCGCTGTTCACCGTCTTCAAGACCATCCACTACGTCGAGCACGACCAGCTCACCGCCAACAGCGAGGTCGTGGAGACCGGCGAGGTCATGTGCTTCACCGGCCGGGACTTCTTCATCACCGTCCGGCACGGCGGACAGGGCTCGCTGCGGGCGCTGCGCCACCGCCTCCAGGACGACCCCGAGCTGCTGGCCAAGGGCCCCTCGGCCGTGCTGCACGCCATCGCCGACCACGTCGTCGACGGGTACATCGCGGTCGCCGACGCCGTACAGGACGACATCGACGAGGTGGAGACCGAGGTCTTCACGCCCGGCCGCCGGGGCGGGGTCTCGCGCGGTGTGGACTCCGCGCGCATCTACCAACTCAAGCGCGAGGTGCTGGAGTTCAAGCGCGCGGTGTCGCCGCTGCTGCGCCCCATGCAGCTGCTGAGCGAGCGCCCGATGCGGCTGGTCGACCCCGACATCCAGAAGTACTTCCGGGACGTCGCGGACCATCTCGCCCGCGTCCAGGAGCAGGTCGTCGGCTTCGACGAACTCCTCAACTCCATCCTCCAGGCCAACCTCGCCCAGGCGTCCGTGGCGCAGAACGAGGACATGCGGAAGATCACGTCCTGGGCCGCCATCATCGCCGTACCGACCATGGTGTGCGGCGTGTACGGCATGAACTTCACGTACATGCCCGAGACGCACTGGCGGTACGGCTACCCGGTGATCATGGGCATCACGATGGTCATCTGCCTCGGCATCCACCGCACCCTGAAGCGCAACGGCTGGCTCTAGGCTGGGCGCATGACACGTCAGCTGCTCGACCGGGCCCTCGTCGAGGAGGCCACCAAGAAGTCCGGCCTCATCTGGGTCCGCGGCGCCGGGGAGGCGGCCGCGCGCGCGGTGTGGCACGCCTGGGCCGACGGAGCCGTCTGCCTGGTCGGCGACGGGAGCGAGCAGCCGCTGACCGGACTGGCCGACGGCACCTCGGCCGAGGTGACCGTCCGCAGCAAGGACAAGGGCGGCCTGCTGGTCGTCTGGACGGCGGCGGTGACGGAACTGTCCGCCGGCTCGCCCGCGTGGGACGCGGCGGTGGCGGAGCTGAAGGGCAAGCGCCTCAACGCACCCGACGGCGAGGCCATGACGGACCGCTGGGCGCGGGAGTGCCGGGTGCTGCTGCTGCGCCCGACGGGAGCGACGCGGCCGCTGCCGACCGGCAGCCTGGCGGCGCCGCCGCTGCCGACCCCGGCCACGACCAGGAACCCGGTCCCGGCGGCCCTGCCGAAGCTCCTCGCGCGCCGCGGAAAGCCCAAGTAGCCGCCTCGCCGCGCCGCCGTCACGACGTCGGCAGCTGCTTGCCGTAGTCGACCGTGTCGCCCTTCTCCGGCTCGGTGACGCCGAAGGACTGACCCCAGTCGGTGAAGGTGAGGGTGCCCGCTCCGCCGGCGCGCTCCAGGCGCAGCGGATACGGCTTGCCCTTCAGCGAGACGTCCAGCGTGCCGCCGGAACCGCCGTCGCCCGCGATGCGGATGGTCGGGGTGCCCGCCTGCTCGTGGTGGCCGGCGGTCGAGAGCGAACCGTGCAGGGTCAGCAGGCCGGACAGCAGCAGGTTCTTGTCCGTGAAGCCGCTGAACTTCTTGTACGACGGGTCGCCCTGCGGCACCTTCACGTACTTGCCGTCCAGCGTGCCGCCCGCGCTGGTGTCACTGCCGTCGGCGTGGTTCCAGAAGTCCGCGTCGGCCTGGAGGTACAGCGTCCGGCCCACCCGCAGCAGATGGAAGGTCGAGCCCTTGGAGGTGACCGAGCCGGTGCCGCCGTCCGCGTTCAGCCGCATGTCCAGTTCGTACGTGCGGCCGCTGGTGACCACCGTCCCCGCCATCCGCACCGTCGCCACCGCGGCGGCCGCCGCGCGGGTCTTGGACTGGATGACGTCCGGGGCCAGCTTGCCCACTCCGTTCGTGCCCGCGTCCGGATCCTCGCTGCACCCGGTGAGGAGGGCCAGCGCGCACATCGCGGTCACCAGTGCGGCGCGGCGGGTACGGCCTGGGCCCGGAGCAATCGCGGTCACCGACGGGGCCACCTTTCTGACGGGTCCGGCACGGCGTACCGCAGCGTACCGGTGCCCCGGCCGCCCGGCGGAGCCAGTCCGTCCGGACCGCCCACCAGGGCGTATCCGATCGGTACGGGCTAGCCTGAACCCCACCGAGCAGGCGAAAGAGACAGGAAAGCGGCCAACCGGAACGTCGGCGGGAGAAGGAGGCGCAACCATGGCAGGCGGGACTCCCAGGATCTTCGTCTCGCACCTCGCCGGCATCGCCGTCTTCGACCCCAACGGCGACCAGGTGGGACGCGTCAGGGACCTCGTCGTCATCCTGCGCGTCGGCCGCAAGCCCCCGCGGCTGCTCGGCCTGGTCGTCGAACTCTCCACCCGGCGCCGCATCTTCCTGCCCATGACCCGGGTCACGAGCATCGAGTCCGGCCAGGTCATCACCACCGGCGTGCTCAACGTCCGCCGCTTCGAGCAGCGGCCCACCGAACGCCTGGTCTTCGGTGAACTCCTCGACCGCCGGGTCCGGCTGGTGGACACCGGCGAGGAGGTCACCGTCCTGGACCTGGGCGCCCAGCAGCGGCCGGCCCGCCGGGAGTGGGAGGTCGACCGCGTCTTCGTCCGCAAGGGCCGCACCGGCACCTTCCGGCGCACCCGAGGAGAGTCGCTGACCGTCGAGTGGTCGCAGGTCACCGGCTTCTCCCTGGAGGAGCACGGCCAGGGCGCGGAAAGCCTGCTCGCCACCTTCGAGCAGCTGCGCCCCGCCGACCTCGCCAACGTGCTGCACCACCTGCCCGCCAAGCGCCGCGCCGAGGTGGCCGCCGCCCTGGACGACGACCGCCTGGCCGACGTGCTCGAAGAGCTTCCCGAGGACGACCAGATCGAGATCCTCGGCAAGCTGAAGGAGGAACGGGCGGCGGACGTCCTGGAGGCCATGGACCCGGACGACGCGGCCGACCTGCTCGCCGACCTGCCCGAGGAGGACAAGGAACGGCTGCTGAGCCTGATGCAGCCGGCGGACGCGGCCGAGATGCGGCGGCTGATGTCGTACGAGGAGCACACGGCCGGCGGACTGATGACGACCGAGCCGATCGTGATGCGGCCCGACTCCACCGTCGCCGACGCGCTCGCCCGGATCCGCAACCCCGACCTGTCCCCGGCCCTCGCCGCCCAGGTCTACGTCTGCCGGCCGCCCGACGAGACACCGACCGGCAAGTACCTGGGCGCCGTCCACTTCCAGCGGCTGCTGCGCGACCCGCCGTACACCCTGGTCAGCTCGCTCCTGGACGACGACCTGCAGCCGCTCGACCCCGAGGCCACGCTGCCGATCATCGCCGGGTTCTTCGCCACGTACGACATGGTCGCGGCGCCCGTGGTCGACGAGACGGGGTCGCTGCTGGGCGCGGTGACCGTGGACGACGTCCTGGACCACATGCTGCCCGACGACTGGCGGGAGACCGAGTTCCACCTGGACGCGGACGAACCGGCGCCGGAGAAGGAGGCGGGGGCCCATGGCGCCTGACCGCGAGGGCGCCCGGGAGCGCACACCGTCGGGCGCCACCGCGGCCCCCCGGCCGCGCGGGGTCCGTCTGGACCTGCCGCGGGCGCCCAGGCGGCGGATCGTGCCCGAGTGGGACCCGGAGGCCTTCGGCCGGCTCTCCGAGCGCATCGCGCGCTTCCTGGGCACCGGACGGTTCATCGTCTGGATGACGGTCGTGATCATCGTCTGGGTGCTGTGGAACGTCTCGGCACCCGGAGGACTGCGGTTCGACCAGTACCCGTTCATCTTCCTGACCCTGGCCCTGTCCCTCCAGGCCTCCTACGCGGCCCCGCTGATCCTGCTCGCGCAGAACCGGCAGGACGACCGCGACCGGGTCAACCTCGAACAGGACCGCAAGCAGAACGAGCGGTCCATCGCCGACACCGAGTACCTGACCCGGGAGATCGCCGCACTGCGCATGGGCCTGGGCGAGGTGGCGACCAGGGACTGGATCCGCTCCGAGCTCCAGGACCTGCTGAGGGACATGGACGAGCGGCGGACCGGGCACGGCGCGCACGGCGTATTCCCGGCAGAACGGTCGGCGGGGCGTGACGTAGAAGACCGGTGAGGGGCGTTATAGGGGCCGTGCGGGTCGCCGTACCATCGTCCTTATGGCTAGCGAAGACGCGGTGCGCGAGGCACTGGCGACGGTGAACGACCCCGAGATCAACCGACCCATCACCGAACTGGGGATGGTCAAATCGGTGGAGGTCGGGGAGGACGGCACGGTCGCGGTCACCGTGTACCTGACGGTCTCCGGCTGCCCCATGCGGGACACGATCACCCAGCGCGTCACCGACGCGGTCTCCCGGGTCGACGGCGTCACCCGGGTCGACGTGACCCTGGACGTGATGAGCGACGAGCAGCGCAAGGAGCTGGCCTCGGCGCTGCGCGGCGGCCAGACCGAGCGCGAGGTGCCCTTCGCCAAGCCGGGCAGCCTCACCCGTGTCTACGCGGTCGCCTCCGGCAAGGGCGGTGTCGGCAAGTCCTCGGTGACGGTCAACCTCGCCGCCGCGATGGCCGCCGACGGTCTGAAGGTCGGCGTCGTCGACGCCGACATCTACGGCCACTCGGTGCCGCGCATGCTCGGCGCGGACGGCCGTCCCACCCAGGTCGAGAACATGATCATGCCGCCGTCGGCGAACGGCGTGAAGGTCATCTCGATCGGCATGTTCACCCCGGGCAACGCCCCAGTGGTCTGGCGCGGCCCGATGCTGCACCGCGCCCTCCAGCAGTTCCTCGCGGACGTGTACTGGGGCGACCTCGACGTGCTGCTGCTGGACCTGCCGCCCGGCACCGGCGACATCGCCATCTCGGTCGCCCAGCTGGTCCCGAACGCCGAGATCCTGGTCGTGACGACGCCTCAGCAGGCGGCCGCGGAGGTCGCCGAGCGGGCGGGCTCCATCGCGGTCCAGACCCACCAGAAGATCGTCGGCGTGGTCGAGAACATGTCCGGCCTGCCGTGCCCGCACTGCGGCGAGATGGTCGACGTCTTCGGCACCGGCGGCGGCCAGACCGTCGCCGACGGCCTCACCCGCACGACGGGCGCCAACGTCCCGGTGCTCGGCAGCATCCCGATCGACGTCCGCCTGCGCGAGGGCGGCGACGAGGGCAGGCCGGTCGTGCTGACCGACCCGGAGAGCCCGGCGGGCGCGGCGCTGCGCGGCATCGCGGGCAAGCTCGGCGGACGCCAGCGGGGCCTGTCGGGCCTGTCCCTGGGCATCACCCCGCGCAACAAGTTCTAGGACGGCACGGAGCGGAGGGGAACGGCGCGGACGCCGTCCCCCCGCGCGATCCAGGCCCGGCACGGCGAAGGGGCGCCACGAACCACCGGCGCCCCTTTTCTCATGCGTACGCGGCTCTCACGCGTACTCGGCGATGTCCTTGACCACGGCGAACCCGAGCCCGTAGGCGGACATCCCGCGCCCGTACGCCCCGAGGTGCACCCCCGCCTCCGTCGACCCGGCGAGCACCCAGCCGAACTCCGACTCCCGGTAGTGGAAGGGCGTGGCCACCCCGTCCACCGGCAGCGACAGCGTGGACCACTCCGGCCCGTTCAGCTCGTCGGCCAGCTCCCACGCCGTCTCGGTCTGCTGGTCCAGCCAGTCGTCCCGCAGGCTGTGGTCCATCTGGCCCGGCCAGGTGAACGAGAGCAGCCCGACCCCGGCCAGCCAGGCGGCCGAGGAGACCGACGTGGCCTCCAGCAGTCCCGTCCCGTCGGCGCTCCTGCGCGACGGATTGGCCGCGACGGTCACGACCACCGCGAACTTCTCCCTGGGCTCACCGACGGACGCGGCCAGGTGCTCGTTGCGCACCGACGGCTCATCCCCGTGCCCGATCGACCCGTGCTCCACGGCGCCGTCGGCCGCCACGCCCACCTGCATCAGCCAGCGCGGCCCCGTGAACGCCTCGTCGAGGCCGTACCAGGGGAAGGGCGCCTGCAGGTAGCCGTCGACCGTGCGCCGGGCGGAGAGGACCTGCTGTCCGTTCTCCGCGGCCGGCGTCTGTTCGCCCACCCGACTTGTCGTCTCCATCTGCCCGGACGCCTCCTAGTTCTCGTCGGTCCGGGGCGGCCCGCCCCCCTTCGGGCGCACTCGTCCGGTCCGCACAACAACTCGGCAGCATAGCCACACCGCCGGGACCAGCAGCGAAACCGCCCGTCGCGTGGGTCGCGCGGGCGGCGGGATCAGGCCTCGAACGGCGCCCTCACGGTATGAAACGCGTCACGTACGCCACGCGGGCGAGGGGGCCGTACGGCTCAGGTGGCGTCCGCGTCGAACGGCGGACGGTCGTCCTTGCCCGGGTCCTCCGGCTTCTTGGACATGTCGACACGGCCACCGGTCGAACCGCCGCCCGCGCCCGCGGACGAGGAGGAGTCCGACTCGCGTCCGTGCACCGCGTCCGTGACCTCGGCCATCTCCTTCTTCAGGTCGAAGCCGTTGCGGATCTCCTTGAGACCCAGCTCCTCGCTGTCCAGGTGCTTGCGGACGAAGTTCTTGGGGTTGAGGTCCTCGAACTCGAAGTCCTTGAACTCCGGTCCCAGCTCCTGGCGGATGTCCGCCTTGGCGCTCTCCGAGAACTCCCGGATCTTGCGGATGGTCCGCATCACGTCCTGGATGACCTTCGGGAGCTTGTCGGGACCGAAGACGAGCACGGCGAGCACGACGATGGTCGCCAGCTCTAGTGGTCCTATGTCATTGAACACCTGAAGCTCCTTGCGATGTCCTCGGTCCTCGGCCCCCCGGTCGCTGTTGCGGTCTTCCGTGGTCCGGGCCGGGTCCACGGTACCCGGCGTACCTGTCCGACCGGTACCGTCCCGAGGTGTCCACCTGTGCGTGTACGACCGGTTTTCCAGGTTGTTTGCCTAGTCCGGGCACGATTGCGGTCCGGCCTGTGACGTTTCCGTCAGTTCCTGCCCGGCGGTGGTCAGCGGGCCGCGCGGGAGGGCGGAGCGGAGGCCGTGTCGGTGACGGGCGCGGCGAGCAGCGCGGCGCCCGTCGCCTCCGGGGTGCCGGTCCTCCAGGTGAGGGCGGCCGGCGGATCGGCGGTCAGCGGCCGTATCAGCGGGGAGACGGCGGCCGCGCCGGCCAGCACGGGCGCGGTCAGCTCCCGGAGCGTCTTCTCGCCGGCGCCCGGTGCGGGCACTCCGGGCAGCAAAGGCGCGGAGACCGAGGTGGGCGCCGCGGTGGCGGCGGAGCCCGCCGGCACGCCGGAGGACAGCAGCGGGGTGAACGAGCGGCGGCGCTGCGCGTCGGCGGCGCCCGCGGTGCCCGCGCCCGCCGAACCGGCCGGGGCGACGCTGCCGCCGCCGCTGCCGCCGCGGGCGTCGGCGGCCGGGGAGCCGGGCAGTCCCGCGGTGACCCCGCCGAGCGCCACGGCGGCCAGCGAGACCGCGCCGGCGGCGACGAACGCGAACCGCATGCCGCGCGAGGCGGAGCGGTCGGCGTCCGGGCGGCCGACGGGATGGATCCGGAAGCCCCGGCCCGCGGTCACGGCCGAGTCGTGCGGACGGGCCGGGACGTAGCCGAACTCGAAGCGGTCCTCCTGGCCGAGGCCGAAGACCCCGCCGTCGGACCGGCGTCCCGGCAGGCCCGTGCCGCCGAACGGCGAACCGTCGCCGTCACCGCCCCCGGGCAGCCCCTGGAGGCGGGCCAGGAAGCTCTCGGAGGGCGGGGGCGGGGCTGCCTCCGCGAAGACGCTCTTCAGGGCGCGCTGGGCGTCCGCCTCGGCCTTGCACCTGGCACAGGTGGCCAGGTGGGCCAGGACGCGCTCACGCGACTCGTGGCCGAGTTCTCCGTCCACCAGTGCGGAGAGCCGGTCTCCCAGGTGCTGTTCGGCGAGCTGCGGCTCGGCGGGGTTGGGTCGTGAACCACTCACGCGGACGCGCCCCCTCCCCCCAGTGCGGGAACACGGGGAACGAAGGAGCGGCGCCCGGCCCTGCGGGCCTCCGGGGAGCGGTGCGCGAGGGCCTTGCGCAGCTGGGAACGGCCGCGGTGGATCCGGGAGCGGACCGTGCCGAGCTTGACGCCGAGGGTCGCGGCGATCTCCTCGTACGACAGGCCCTCGATGTCGCACAGGACGACGGCGGCGCGGAACTCGGGCGCGAGGGTGTCCAGGGCCTGCTGCACGTCGGCGTCGAAGTGCGCGTCGTTGAAGGCCTGGGACGGGGTGGGCTCGCGGCTGGGCAGGCGCTCGGCCGCGTCGTCGCCGAGGGCGTCGAAGCGGATGCGCTGCTTGCGCCGGACCATGTCGAGGAAGAGGTTGGTCGTGATGCGGTGCAGCCAGCCCTCGAAGGTGCCGGGCGAGTAGGTCGACAGGGAGCGGAAGACGCGGACGAAGACCTCCTGGGTGAGGTCCTCGGCGTCGTGCTGGTTGCCGGTCAGACGGTAGGCCAGGCGGTAGACGCGGCCGCTGTGCGTGCTGACGATCTCCTCCCACGTGGGCGGAGTCCATGCCTGCCCGTCCGCGTCGGTGGAGAAGGTCGCGGTCCGGTCCTCGCCCGGTGCGAGCGCATCGGCGTGGCTGGGATCAGCAGCGGTGTCGTTCACGGATTTCGGCCTGCCCGCCGATCCGAGGAAGCGCCGCAGCACTCCTCCCCGATCCCCGGGTACGGCCGCACCTCCCCTGTCGGCTCTGGTGGTGTCCAGTGGAGCCCCTACCATAGCCACCTCGCCCGTTAGCACCGGATAAGCGGTTTTACGAGAATTTGATCTCGGCTCGTACGGCTCGTCCGTCCGCACCTGCGGCTGCTCGGCCACCGTCTCCTCGTCGTGATCCATTCGTGTCCCCCCGCCCTGTCTTCCACCCTTCCAAACGCCTGGTCCCATCAGCAGGTTCCCGGCACCAACGGATACAGTCACGCCCAGGCAACCACGGGGACAGGAGAGGGTCATTACCGGCAACCGGCAGACGAGCTGGGCGTTCGCCGACGCCTTTGTCGCCGAGGACGAAGCACTGCGCTGGGCCCGGGACCGGGCCCGGGACGCGGGGCTGCGCTCGGTGTCGCCCGGTACGGGTGCCGCGCTGCGACTGCTCGCCGCCTCCGTGGACGCCAAGGCCGTCGCCGAGATCGGCACCGGGTGCGGGGTGTCGGGGATGCATCTGCTGCACGGGATGCGCGCGGACGGGGTGCTGACCACCGTCGACCCGGAGCCGGAGCACCAGCAGTTCGCCCGGCAGGCCTTCCGCGCCTGCGGCTTCGCCAGCAACCGGGCCCGTTTCATCCCGGGCCGGGCTCTCGACGTGCTCCCCCGGCTCGCGGACGCCGGCTACGACCTGGTCTTCTGCGACGGCGACCGGCAGGAGTACTCCGACTATCTCGCTGAATCGTTGCGGCTGCTGCGGCCCGGCGGCCTGGTGGTCTTCGAGGGCGTCTTCGCCAACGGCCGCACCGTCGACTCGGGTCCGCAGCCTACCGAGGTGCTGCGGCTGCGCGAGCTGCTGCGCACGGTCCGGGAGAGCCCGGAGCTGCTGCCGTCGCTGCTGCCGGTGGGCGACGGCCTGCTCTGCGCCGTCAAGCGCTGACCCCGCCGGGGAAGGACCGGAGGTACGGCAGCGCCCCGGCACCGCATACGGTGCCGGGGCGGCCGAAAGGGTATGGTCGCTGACGCCTCAGACGACGACGTTCTTGAGAGCGTCGGCGAGCGCCGCGGCCTCGTCAGGGGTCAGCTCGACGACGAGCCGACCGCCGCCTTCGAGCGGAACGCGCATGACGATGCCCCGCCCCTCCTTGGTCACCTCGAGCGGGCCATCACCCGTCCGCGGCTTCATGGCCGCCATGCTGGTTCCCCTTCCTGAAAACAGCTCATCGTCTGCCGACGGCCCATGAGGGCACGCGCGATCCTGGCGGGACACGCGGCACCGGCATCGAACACATTGCTTCCAAGCCATTATCCCGCATCTCAGGACCCGATGACCAACATCAGTCGGCATCGCTTGGGCAACGCGCGCGAGCAAAACCACCCAATTCGGCGATGTGACTGCGATACTGCGCCACCCCGCGTCCTTACGCCGACCGAGTCGGCTCCATTTTTCTTTGACGCAGGTCACACGACGGGTCCGGTCCCCGGTCGACGATCTCCGCCATGCTGTCCTTCGGACGCCCGCGTACCGAGCGGTACGCGGGCCGCGACGACGCAGACGACGGAGGGGACGCACCATGACCGACACCGTGCTCTACGAGGTGAGCGACGGACTCGCGACGATCACGCTGAACCGCCCCGAGGCGATGAACGCGCTGAACATCGCGACGAAGGTGGCGCTCCGCGAGGTCGCGCGGGAAGCGGCCGCCGACCCGGCCGTACGCGCGATCCTGCTGACCGCCGCCGGGGACCGGGCGTTCTGCGTGGGCCAGGACCTCAAGGAACACATCACGCTGCTCGCGTCGGACCGGGAGACGGGCGCGGGGCAGACGATGACGACGGTCCGGGAGCACTACAACCCGATCGTCCGGGCGCTGGCCGGGGCGCCGAAGCCGGTGGTGGCCGCGGTGAACGGCGTCGCCGCCGGTGCCGGCCTCGGGTTCGCGCTGGCCGCGGACTACCGCGTGGTCGCCGACACCGCCGCGTTCAACACGTCGTTCGCCGGGGTCGCGCTGACCGCGGACTCCGGGGTCTCGTGGACGCTGCCGCGGGTGGTGGGACCGGGCCGGGCGTCCGACCTGCTGCTGTTCCCGCGGAGCATCGGCGCGCAGGAGGCGTACGAACTGGGCATCGCGAACAAGGTCGTACCGTCCGCCGAGCTGCGGGCGGAGGGCGAGAAGATCGCGCGGAAGCTCGCCGAGGGCCCGACGACGGCGTACGCGGCGCTGAAGGAAGCCGTCGCCTACGGGCTCACGCACTCCCTGGACGAGACCCTCGACAAGGAGGACGAGCTGCAGGCGCGGGCCGGCGCCTCCGAGGACCACGGGATCGCCGTGCAGGCGTTCGTGAACAAGGAGAAGCCGAAGTACCTGGGGCGGTGACGATCCGCGGGAGCCGCGGGCGCGTGCCGTGCGGTTCCGCCCCGCGGCGCCGCTATCGGGCGCCTCTGCTGGAGCACGCTTCGAGGTGGTCGTCGACCAGGCCGCACGCCTGCATCAGGGCGTACGCCGTCGTCGGGCCGACGAAGCGCAGGCCCCGCTTCTTCAGGGTCTTGGACAGGGCCGTCGACTCGGCGGTCACCGCCGGGACGTCGGCGGTGCTGCTGGGCACCGGGTACGCGCCCGGCTCCGGGGCGAACGACCAGATCAGCTCGTCCAGTTCGCCCGGCGCCCAGTCCGCCAGCACCTTCGCGTTGGCCATCGTGGCGTCGACCTTGGCACGGTTGCGGATGATGCCGGGGTCGGCCAGCAGCCGTTCCCGGTCCTCGCCGGTGAAGGCGGCGACCTTCTCGATGCGGAAGCCGGCGAAGGCGGCCCGGAAGCCGGGGCGGCGGCGCAGGATGGTGATCCAGGACAGGCCCGACTGGAAGGCCTCCAGGCTGAGGCGTTCGTACAGGGCGTCGTCGCCGTGGACCGGGCGGCCCCACTCCTCGTCGTGGTACGCCACGTAGTCCTCGGTGGACAGGGCCCAGGGGCAGCGGAGCCTGCCGTCCGGTCCGGCCACGGCCGCTCCCGCGGCCGGGCCCGCCGGTCCCGCGGGTCCGGTCGCACCGGCCGGGGCGGCCGGGTCCGTCGGGTCCGTCACGGCCGGTCCTCCGGCTCGGGCTTGTCCAGCGAGGTGTGCCCGGGGTGCGGCGTGGCCCGGGCGCCGGCCAGCGTGGACTCCAGATCGGCGATCCGGGCGTCGCGCTCGGCGAGTTCGGCGCCGAGGCGGCTGAGCGCGTCGTCGACGTCGGCCATCCGGTAGCCGCGGGGGGCGAGCGGGAAGCGCAGGCTCTCCACGTCGGCGCGGTCGACCGGGCGGTCCGGGGGCAGCGGGTCCTGGAGACGCTCGGGCGCCACCTCGGTCAGCGGGGCGTTCTCCCCGCCGCTCACCACGGCGAGGGTGACCGCGGCGACCACGACCGCGAGCGCGACGACCAGGAACAGGAACATAACCATCGCGGTGGCCCCCAGGCTCGGTGAAGCTCCGTGCGTACTCGTGGTGCCGAGTGCGCTTAGTGTGCTCGGTGACGAACGTGTCTGTGTCCGATCGTGCCATGCGAGTCTGACAGCCGGCGGCGCAGGCGGTCGTACCGAGGGACTCACTACGAGAGGTCACAGGCGATGCTCAGGCTGGGCAAGCGGGAATTCGCGCCGCACGAACCGGTGATCATGGCCATCGTGAACCGGACACCGGACTCCTTCTACGACCAGGGGGCGACCTTCCTCGACGAGCCCGCGCTCGCGCGCGTGGAGCGGGCGATCGCCGAGGGAGCCGCGATCGTCGACATCGGCGGCGTGAAGGCCGGGCCGGGCGAGGAGGTCACGGCCGAGGAGGAGGCACGGCGGATCGTCGGGTTCGTCGCGGAGGTGCGCCGGCGGTTCCCGGACGTCGTGATCAGCGTGGACACCTGGCGGGCGTCGGTCGGCGAGGCCGCCTGCGAGGCCGGGGCGGACGTGCTCAACGACGCGTGGGGCGGGGTCGACCCGGGGCTCGCGGAGGTCGCCGCGCGGTACCGGGTGGGGCTGGTGTGCACGCACGCGGGCGGGGCGCGGCCGCGGACCCGACCGCACCGGGTGGCCTACGACGACGTGATGGCGGACGTGCTGCGGGTGACCCTGGGGCTGGCCGAACGGGCCGTGGCACTCGGGGTGCCGCGGGAGTCGGTGATGATCGACCCCGGGCACGACTTCGGGAAGAACACGCGGCACAGCCTGGAGGCGACGCGGCGGCTGGACGAGATGGTCGCGACCGGGTGGCCGGTGCTGGTCTCCCTGTCCAACAAGGACTTCGTGGGCGAGACCCTGGACCGGCCGGTGAAGGAGCGCGTGATCGGCACGCTGGCGACGACGGCGGTGTCGGCGTGGCTGGGCGCGCAGGTGTACCGCGTGCACGAGGTGGCGGAGACCCGTCAGGTGCTCGACATGGTCGCGTCGATCGCGGGGCACCGCCCGCCGGCGGTGGCCCGGCGGGGCCTGGCCTAGTCTCCCGCTGCCGTGCCGGACCGGCCCGCGCGTGCGCGCGGGCCGGTCCGGCCGGTGTCAGCGGGCCGCTTCCTTCGAGACCAGGCCCACCGCTTCCTCCACGTCGTCGGTCACGTGGAACAGGAGCAGGTCCTTCTCGCTCGCCTTGCCCTGGGCGACCAGGGTGTTGCGGAGCCAGTCCACCAGGCCGCCCCAGTACGCGCTGCCGAACAGCACAATCGGGAAGCGGGTCACCTTCTGGGTCTGGACGAGGGTGAGCGCCTCGAAGAGTTCGTCGAGGGTGCCGAGGCCGCCGGGCAGCACCACGAAGCCCTGCGCGTACTTGACGAACATCATCTTCCGCACGAAGAAGTAGCGGAAGTTCAGGCCGATGTCGACGTAGGGGTTCAGGCCCTGCTCGAAGGGCAGCTCGATGCCGAGACCGACCGAGACGCCGCCCGCCTCCAGGGCGCCCTTGTTGGCCGCCTCCATGGCGCCGGGTCCGCCGCCGGTGATGACCGCCCAGCCGGCCTCGACCAGGCCGCGGCCCAGCCGCACGCCCGCGTCGTACTCGGGCGAGTCCTCCGGCGTCCGCGCCGAGCCGAACACGCTGATCGCGGCCGGGAGTTCGGCGAGCGTGCCGAAGCCCTCGATGAACTCCGACTGGATGCGCAGCACCCGCCACGGGTCCGTGTGGACCCAGTCGGAGGGGCCGCCCGCGTCCAGCAGCCGCTGGTCCGTCGTGCTCGCGGTCACCTGACCGCGGCGTCGGAGGACCGGTCCGAGGCGCTGCTCGTCCGGCGGCACCTTCTTCCCCTCGGGGTTCCCGGTAGCCATATGTGCGCTCCCTCCGCTTGCAGGTGTATCCGCCCCAGCGTAGATCCACCCGGGTTACCGGCGCGGGACGTCGGCATGTCCGGTGCGCAGCGCCTCCGGGTGGCTCAGCGGGTCAGCCAGGCGCGCAGCCGCTCCTCGCCCGCCAGGATCTTGGCCGTTTCGACCCTTTCGTCCTTCTTGTGCGCCAAGTGCGGATTGCCGGGTCCGTAGTTGACCGCCGGGATGCCGAGGGCGGAGAAGCGGGAGACGTCGGTCCAGCCGAACTTGGGCATCGGGGTGCCGCCGACGGCCTCGATGAAGGCCGCCGCGGCCGGGTGCGAGAGGCCGGGCAGGGCGCCGGGGCTGTGGTCGTCCACGACGAACTCCTCGACGCCGCAGCCGGCGAAGACCTCGCGGACGTGCGCGAGCGCCTCCTCCTCGGAACGGTCCGGGGCGTAGCGGAAATTGACGGTGACCACGCACGCATCGGGAATGACGTTGCCGGCCACCCCGCCCGAGATGCCGACCGCGTTGAGGCCCTCGCGGTACTCCAGGCCGTCGATGACCGGCCGGCGCGGTTCGTAGGCGGCGAGCCGGGCGAGGACCGGGGCGGCCGCGTGGATCGCGTTGGAGCCCATCCAGGAGCGCGCGGAGTGGGCCCGCTCGCCGGTCGTCCTCAGCAGGACGCGCAGGGTGCCCTGGCAGCCGCCCTCGACCTCGCCGTCGGACGGTTCCAGCAGGACCGCGAAGTCGCCCGCCAGCCACTCGGGGTGCGCCTCGGCGACGTGCCGGAGCCCGTTGAGGTGCGCGGCGACCTCCTCGTTGTCGTAGAAGACGAAGGTCAGGTCGCGGTTCGGGGCGGGGACGGTGGCCGCGACGCGCAGCTGGACGGCGACGCCGGACTTCATGTCGCAGGTGCCGCAGCCCCACAGCACGCCGTCCTCGTCCAGCCGGGACGGCACGTTGTCCGCGATCGGGACGGTGTCGATGTGGCCGGCCAGGATCACGCGCTCGGTGCGGCCGAGGTCCGTCCGGGCGATCACGTTGTTGCCGTACCGGTCGACCGTCAGGTGCGGCAGGGCGCGCAGCGCGGCCTCGATCGCGTCGGCGAGCGGCTTCTCGGTGCCGCTCTCCGAGGGGAGGTCGACGAGTCGCGCGGTCAGCGCCGCCGCGTCCAGCGTGAGGTCAAGGGAGGTGTCGGCCATGGCCCCGACCCTAGCGCGCGGCTCCGCCGAGAGAGGTTTCACAGGCTTCGCGACCGGGGGTTGAGCCGCTCGTACTCTCCAGTATGTTGTACGCGTGCCAGAGCCGTCCCCCACCCGCCCCACGCGTCGCCGCCGTGCCCTGCGTTTCGTGTCGGGCTTGGTCATTCTGTGTGCCGTCGCGGCGTACCTGGTCGTCCAGTACGTCACGGGCGGCGGTGGCGCCGAGGGCTGCAAGGTCGTCTCGGGCCGAAGCGACCGCGCGTCGTACGATTTCACGCCCGAGCAGGCGGTGAACGCGGCGACGATCGCCGCGGTCGGCACCGGGCGCGGCATGCCCGAGCGGGCGGTGGCCATCGCGCTGGCGACCTCCATCCAGGAGTCGGGTCTGCGCAACATCGAGCACGGCGACCGGGATTCGCTGGGCCTGTTCCAGCAGCGGCCCTCGCAGGGCTGGGGCACCGCGCGGCAGATCCTGGACCCGGCGTACGCGGCCGGCATGTTCTACGCCCACCTGGCCAAGGTGCGCGACTACCAGACCCTGCCGCTGACGGTGGCCGCGCAGCGCGTGCAGCGCAGCGGCTTCCCGGAGGCGTACGCCAAGCACGAGACCGACGCCACGCTGCTCGCGGCGGCCCTGACCGGGCAGGCGGCGGCCACGCTGACCTGCGACGGGCGTCCGGCGGCCGTCACGGAGGCGACGGCGACGGGTCCGGACGCGGTCCGGACCGCGCTGGTGCGGGACTTCGGGCGGGACGCGGTCGAGGAGGCCGGCGCGGAGGTGAACGGCGGGTCCGCGAGTTCGCCGACCCCGATGCCGAGCGTGACCTCGACGGCGCACGGGCGGACCGTGACCGTTCCGGTGCCGCAGGGCGGCAAGACCGACAAGTCCGGGCGCACCGAGAGCGAGCGCGGCTGGCAGCTCGCGCACTGGGCGGTGGCCAACTCCTCGGCACTGCACATCCAGCGGGTGTCGTACGCGGGCCGGGAGTGGTCGGCCGGGAGCACGGACAGCCGGTGGCAGCAGGCGCCCGGTCCGCAGGGCACGGGCGGAGCGGAGAAGTCCGCCGGCTCGGTGCGGATCGTGACCGGACAGTAGTTCGGCGTTTCCCTCCGGCGGGTCGGCCGGGACGTTGCGCGGCCGCGGCACACCCGGGTTTCCGCGCGGCCGCTCAGCCCTGCCCGCCCGCCGTTGGCAGCACGGGGACGTAAGGATTCTGCGGGCGCCGGAAGGTGTTCCCTCACAGGCACTCTTTGCCCGTTTTTATCCACACCCGATAATGCGATGCGTTATCAATTCTTTACCTGGGGCCTCCGCAACCTTCGCGGACTTCGAGCGGTAGTCACGGCGATCGTGTTCCCTCCCGTCGAATGGAGCATCATGTCTCTCCCCCTGACCCGCCGGATCGCCCGTGCCGCGCTGCTCGTCGCAGCGGGAGCGGCCGCCGGGGTCGGTGCGGCCGGCTCCGCCGGCGCGGCCCCGAGCCTGCCGGCCGCCACTCCGAACCTGGGCGGCCTGAGCGCCCTGGACGGAGCGAGCGTCGGCAACACCGCCGACAGCGCGGCGCAGAACGTGACCGGGACCGTCGGCCACACCGGCGGCCGGACGGTCGAGTCGGCGCTGCCGGTCGCGGGCAGGACCGGCGGCAAGGCCGTCAAGGTGGCGGCGCCGGTGGTGCAGCACGCCGCCGGTGACGCGGCGGGCTCCGCGGGCGGCCTGCTCGGCGAGACGGCGGCCACGGCGACCAAGGGCGGACTGCCCACGCAGGGCCTCACCAAGGGCGGCCTGCCCGCGCAAGGCCTCACCAAGGGCGGCCTGCCGGCACAGGGCCTCGCCAAGGGCGGCCTGCCGGTCAAGGGCCTGCCGATCGGCGGCTGACCACCGACGCGGCGCGCGAAGGGCCCCGGGGTTCGCCCCGGGGCCCTTCGCTTCGTCTGCCGTCGCCGCCCGCTCACGCCCGCGCGGCGGAACCGCGCACCGCCGCGGCCGGCCGTCCCTGGGACAGCCGGGCCACCGCCGCCCGGACGCGCTCGTCCGTCGCCGTCAGGGCCACGCGCACGAAGGTCTCGCCCGCCTCGCCGTAGAAGTCGCCGGGTGCGACCAGGATGCCGAGTTCGGCGAGGTGGGCCACCGTCTGCCAGCAGGGTTCGTCCCGTGTCGACCACAGGTAGAGGCTCGCCTCGCTGTGCTCGACACGGAAGCCGTGCGCCACCAGCGCCTCGCGCAGAAGGGTGCGGCGGGCCGCGTAGCGCTCCCGCTGCTCCTGGACGTGGGTGTCGTCGGACAGGGCCGCCACCACCGCCGCCTGCGTGGGCGCCGAGGTCATCATGCCGCCGTGCTTGCGGATCTCCAGGAGGGGGCCGAGCACCGCCGGGTCGCCGGCCAGGAAGGCCGCGCGGTAGCCCGCCAGGTTGGACCGCTTGGAGAGGGAGTGGACGGCCACGATGCCGTCGTAGGAGCCGCCGTTCACGTCCGGGTGCAGGACCGAGACCGGGTCGGCCTCCCAGCCCAGTTCGAGGTAGCACTCGTCCGAGAAGACCAGCACGCCATGGGCGCGGGCCCAGGCCACGATCTCCGTCAGCTCGGAGACGGACAGGACCCGGCCCGTCGGGTTGGACGGCGAGTTCAGCCACAGGAGCTTCAGGTTCGCCGGGTCCAGCTCGCGCGGGTCCTCGTAGACCTCGTACTCGGCGCGGGCCAGCCGGGCGCCGACCTCGTACGTGGGGTAGGCCAGGCGCGGGTAGGCGACCTTGTCGCCGGGGCCGAGGCCCAGTTGGGTGGGGAGCCAGGCGACGAGTTCCTTGGAGCCGACGATCGGCAGGACGTGGCGGTGGGTGACGTCACGGGCGCCCAGACGGCGCTCCACCCAGCCGGTGATCGCGTCGCGCAGCGCCGGGGTGCCCCAGACCGTCGGATAGCCGGGCGAGTCCGCCGCGTCGGTCAGTGCCTTCTGGATCAGGTCGGGGACCGGGTCCACCGGAGTGCCGACGGACAGGTCGACGATGCCGTCCGGGTGCGCCGCTGCCGTCTTCTTGTACGGCTCCAGCTTGTCCCAGGGGAAGGTGGGCAGGCGGTCGGAGACTGCGGACACGGGCACGGGCTCACTTTCTTCGGTACGGCCGGTCCTGCGACCGGCACGGCAAACGCCTCGGTCCCGCAGGCGCCGATCGGGTGGGATCAGGCCGTACGGGACCGAGGCGGCACGGTGGTGCGGCGGGCCGCCGTACGGCTACTCGGCCTGCGGGGGCAGCGCGGCGACGAAGGGGTGGTCGCGCTCGATCAGGCCCAGCTTGCTGGCGCCGCCGGGGGAACCGAGCTCGTCGAAGAACTCGACGTTGGCCTTGTAGTAGTCCTTCCACTCCTCCGGAGTGTCGTCCTCGTAGAAGATCGCCTCGACCGGGCAGACCGGCTCACAGGCACCACAGTCAACGCATTCGTCCGGATGGATGTACAAGGACCGCTGGCCCTCGTAGATGCAGTCGACCGGGCACTCCTCGATGCACGCCTTGTCCTTCACGTCGACACAAGGCTGCGCGATGACGTAGGTCACGCTGTCGTTCCTCCTCGGTTGGGCGCCGGCGGGCCTCGGTAGGCTCCGCCGCCTGGCGCGCGGGAGCGCGGCGTCGTCGATGCCCGCCCCTAGTATCTCCGTTCTCGGGCATGATCCGAACAGGAGGGGTGAACCGACCAGTGGAAATCTCGGCCGCAGGACGCTTCGAGGTCCGTATCACCGCTGCTGACGTGGGCAAACGGGTCTCCGTGCGCCGTTTGGCCGGAAATGGCCTCTCCGGGGAGAAGTTCACCGACACGGTGGGTGTTCTCACATCATGGGACGACGACGGCACGCTGACGATCACGCGTCGGGACGGAGAGATCGTCCGGATATCGGCATCCGCGCTGATGGCCGCCAAGGTGGTGCCGGCCGCCCCGGCGCGCCGCCGGGGGCCGGCGACGACGTACCGCGAACTCGCGCGTGTCGCCTCGCGCGGCTGGCCGCCGCTGGAGAGCGAACTGCTCGGCGCGTGGGAGCTGCGGGCCTCCCGGGGGTTCACCCGGCGGGCGAACAGCGTGCTGCCGGCGGGCGACCCGGGACTGCCGCTCGACGCCGCCCTGGACACCGTGCGGCGGTGGTACGCCGACCGGGGGCTGCCCGCGTACGTGCAGACCGCGACCGGCGCCGAGGGCACCCAGGAACTCCTCGGCGCGGAGCTGGAGCGGCGCGGCTGGGTGCGGGAGGTGAGCGCCGAACTGTGGACCGGGAGCCTGGCGCCGGTGGCGGACCGGGCCGAGGGCGCCGGTGTGCTGCTCTCCCGCTCGGCCGACGAGGCCTGGCTGGCGCGCTACCAGCGCAAGGGAGTGAGCGAGGTCGCGCTGCGGGTGCTGACCGGAGGGCCGTCCGTGTGGTTCGCGGCCGTTCCCGGCGAGGGCGCCCCGGCGGCCATCGGGCGGCTGGTGGTGGACGGCCGGTGGGCCGGTTTCGCCGCCGTCGAGGTGGATCCGGCGCTGCGGCGCCGGGGACTGGCCCGCGAGGTCATGGCCGCGCTGGCCCGGCGGGCGCTGGAGGAGGGCGCGTCGGCGGCCTGGCTCCAGGTGGAGACGGAGAACACGGCAGCGCGGGCGCTGTACACCGGGCTGGGGTTCGGGGCGCACCACGCGTACCACCACTACAGGGCGCCGGGAGCGGACGGCCACTGAGGCCGCCGCGGTACGGGACGTCCCGGAAGGGCACGAAACAGCTATGCACCCCTCTGTTCCAGATCCGGATCCGGCACCGCGTGCGCGGCTGCGACCGCCGGCGCCGGAACGGGCCGCCGAGATCGCCCGCCGGTTCGCCGAGGAGGTGCGGTCCGAACGGCCCGACCTGGCGACGCTGTGCCTGCTGGTGGGCGCGGCGGCCGACGGCTCGCTGGACGAGACCGGCCTCGACGCGGCGCAGATGGAACTGGACCGGCTGGCCGGGCAGCTGCCGTACCGGCCGGGCGGACCGCTCGCCTGGGCCACCGCGGCGCACCGCCTGCTGGGCGAACGGACCGGCTTCCACGGCACCGCCTCGGACTACCGGCGGCTGGAGTCCTCGCTGCTGCACGAGGTGCTGCGGCGGCGGCGCGGCCTGCCGATCCTGCTGTCCGTGGTCTGGCTGGAGGTGACCCGGCGGGCCGGGGCACCGGTCCACGGGGTCGCGCTGCCGGGGCACTTCGTCGTCGGGTTCGGGCCGGTCGAGGAGCAGGTGCTGGCCGATCCGTTCGCGGGCGGCCGGGTGCTGAGCGGGGCGGACGCGCGGACGCTGGTGGAGGGGGCGACGGGGGTGCCGCTGGAGCCGGAGATGCTGGAGCCGGCCGATCCGCTGGACGTCCTGCGCCGGATCCTCAACAACGTGCGGGCCTGGGCGGCGGCCCGGCCCGAGCGCTCGGACGTGGGCCTGTGGGCGGTGGACCTGTCCCTGCTCATGCCCTCGCACCCGGCCAGGCTGCGCTACGACCGGGCGCGGCTGCTGGTGCAGCGCGGCGACTTCACCGACGGCGCCGACGAGCTGGAGGAGTACGCGGGGCTGATCGACGCGGTCGACGAGAGCGCGGCGGAGAAGGTGCGGGGCGAGGCACGGGCGGCCCGCGCCCGGCTGAACTGAGCGACGGCGCGGGCCCCTTCGGCGCGGACCCGCGGATCCGCTACAGCCAGCCCTTCTCCCGCGCGATCCGGACCGCCTCCGCCCGGTTGCGCACCGCCAGCTTCTGGATGGCCGTCGAGAGGTAGTTCCGCACGGTCCCCTGCGAAAGGTGCAGGGCCGCGGCCAGTTCGGCGTTCGTGGAGCCGTCGGCGGCCGCGCGCAGCACCTCCCGCTCGCGGTCGGTGAGCGGGTTGGCGCCCTCCGCGAGGGCCGCCGCCGCCAGCGTGGGATCGATGACCCGCTCGCCCGCCAGGACCTTGCGGACCGCCGCGGCGAGCTGGGCGGCGGGGGCGTCCTTGACCAGGAACGCGTCGGCGCCCGCCTCCATCGCGCTGCGCAGGTAGCCGGGCCGCCCGAAGGTGGTCAGCACGACCAGCTTCACGGCCGGCAGCGCCTTGTGGAGCCGGGCCGCCGCCTCGATGCCCGTGCAGCCCGGCATCTCGATGTCGAGCAGGGCGACGTCGACCGCGTGCTGCCGTGCGGCCGCCACCACCTCGTCGCCGCGCGCGACCTGTGCCACGACCTCGATGTCGTCCTCCAGACCCAGCAGGGCGGCGAGCGCCTCACGGACCATCGACTGGTCCTCGGCGAGGAGGACCTTGATCGTGCTGCTCATGTCCCGGATCCTACGGCCCCTCCGGTGCCGAGCGGGACCCGGGCGACCAGCCGGAAACCCCGCTTCACGCCGCCCGCCTCCAGCGTGCCGCCGGCCTTCTCGAGACGCTCGGTGAGCCCGGTCAGCCCGTTGCCCGGCCCCGTGCCGGAGCCGCCCGAGCCGTTGTCCTCGACGGAGAGTTCGAGGACCGGGCCGTCCAGGGTCTGACGCCGCAGCACCTCCACCGTGCAGGCGCTCGCGCCGCTGTGCCGGACGACGTTGGTGACCGCCTCGCGCAGCGCCCACGCCAGGGCCGTCTCGCCCTCCTCCGGCACTCCGGTGAGGTCCGGCTCGGCCGGCACCTCCGCGGTGACGGCGGCGGCGGTCAGGGCCACCTGGGCGCCCGCGAGTTCGGCGGCCAGCCGGGGCCGCCGGTAGCCGGTGACGGCCTCCCGGACGTCCACCAGGGCCTGCCGGCTGACCTGTTCGATGTCGGCGACCTGCTGGGCCGCCTTGTCGGGGTGGCCGGGAAGCATCCGTCCCGCCAGCTCGCTCTTCAGGGTGATGAGGGAGAGCGAGTGGCCCAGCAGGTCGTGCAGGTCCCGGGCGAGACGCAACCGCTCCTCGTTCGCGGCCAGTTGGGCGACGGTGGCGCGGGCCTTGCGCAACTCGATGGTGGTGGCGACCAGTTGCCGTACACCGATCATGGAGTAGCCGATCAGGAGCACCACCAGGAACAGGCCCCAGGCCTCGTCCAGGTCGTGGTGGTACCAGCCGGCCAGCATCATGGCCGCGGTGTTCAGCGGGATCGTCCAGTAGGCGATCCGCAGCGGGAAGGTCACTCCGCACATCACGGAGACGTACACGAACAGACCGAACCAGGAGCCGCCGAGGCCGAAGGCGAGGGCGATCGCGAGCGCCCCCTCGACGGCGATCGCGGCGTCGACGATCCAGCCCCGGAAGGGCCGGCCCATCGAGCGGAAGACGATGGCCAGGTAGATGCTGGCGAAAGCCGTGAGGCCCGCCCAGCCGGCCGCCGTGGCCGCGGTGCCGTGGTCACCGGAGGCCAGGTCCTCCGCCGGGGAGGCGAGGTAGATCAGCCACGGCAGGACCCACACCATCTTGCGCGCCGCCTCGCCCCGGGTGCGGGGCGGCTGGCCGATGCGCACCAGCCGGTCCCCGCGCGTCTGCTCGTCGGGCCAGGGGCCTTGCGTCGTCGTGCTCACGCCTTCAGCGTGTCCTTCCGGTACAGCCAGGCCGCGCCGCCGACGAACAGGGCGAAGAAGACGACGAGGATGGCGATGTCCTGGGTTTTCGGGGCCTGGCTCTGCTCGATGGCCCGTCCCAGGGCAGCGTACGCGTGCGTGGGCAGCCACTTCGCGATGTCCTGGAGCCAGGTCGGGAAGGACGAGGAGGGCCACCACAGGCCGCCGAGGATCGACAGGCCGAAGTAGGTGATCATCGTGATCGGGCGGACCGCGTCCCCGGAGGCCAGGTAGCCGATGGCCACGCCGAGCGCGGCGAAGACCAGGCTGCCGGCCCAGATGGCGCCGGTGAGCGCGAGCCACTGCCAGGCGTCCAGCCGTACGTCCTTCACGGTCGCGGCGATCACGAAGACGACCACGATGGACGGCAGGCTCACCACGGCGGCGCTGGCGGTCTTGGCGAGGACGTAGCCGCGGCCGGGCAGGGTGGTCAGCCGCAGCTGCCGCACCCAGCCGCTCTCCCGCTCCTTGGCGATGCGCTCGCTGTTGCCCATCAGGACGGCGGTCAGGGCGCCGAAGGAGGCCATGGAGACCATGACGTAGGCCGCCACCGAGAGTCCGGTGCCGTCGACGGTTTGGCTGGTGTCGCCCTGGCCGGCGACCAGCAGGAAGATGATCGACGGGTAGATCACCGAGAAGAACAGGAACTTGCGGTTGCGCAGGGCCCGCGCGAGCTCCAGCCTGATCAGCGCGTTCATGACTCCTTGGCCTCCTCGGCCTCCGTGATGGCGACGAAGGCCTGCTCAAGACCGAGCCCGGCGACTTCGAGGTGGTGCGGGTAGAGGCCGAGGCCGTAGAGCGCGTGGACGGTGGCGTCGGCGTCGGTCGACTGGATGCGGATCGTCTGGCCGGAGATGTCGACGGCCGTCAGGAACGGCAGCGCCCGCAGCGGCGCCTCGTCGATCCCGCCCTCCAGGTCGAAGGAGATCCGCCGGGCGCCCGCCTTCGCCTTGATCTCGGCGGCGGTCCCGTCGGCCAGCAGCCGCCCGCGGTGCAGCACCAGCACCCGGTCGGCGATCGCGTCGGCCTCTTCGAGGTAGTGGGTGGCGAACAGGACGGTGCGGCCCTGGTCGGCCTGGTCGCGCATGGTGGCCCAGAAGGCCTGGCGGGCCGAGACGTCCATGCCGGTGGTCGGCTCGTCCAGGACGATCAGGTCGCTGTCGCCGGCGGTCGCGAGCGCGAACCGGACGCGCTGGGACTGGCCGCCGGAGAGCTTGTTGACCTTGCGGTCGGCGATCTGCGTGATGCCCGCGCGGGCGAGGACGTCGCTCACCTCGTAGGGCTTGGGGTGCAGCCGGCAGGCGAGCTGCACGAGTTCGGCGACCGTGACCTCGTCCATCAGGCCGCCGCTCTGCAGCATCGCGCCCACCCGGCCGGCGACGATGGCCTCACGCGGGTTCGTGCCGAACACGGTCACCGCGCCGGTGTCGGCCTGCTTGAGGCCGAGCAGCAGATCGAGCGTGGTCGACTTGCCCGCGCCGTTCGGCCCGAGCAGGGCCACGGTCTCCCCCGGGTGCAGCCGCAGCGTGAGGCCGTCGACGGCCCGCACCTTCCCGTACGTCTTGCTCACCTGGTCGAACCCGACCACCACCGGGGTGTCGGTGGCGGTGGTCGCCGCTGTCGTCGTCATGTCTCCATGCTGACGGCCGGAGCGGGTTCGGGAGCAGTGCCGACCGTCCACAGTGCCGTATGACAGATGTCATCCGCCCGGCGTGACACACGAGGAAAGGGGCGCCCGGTGTGCACCGGGCGCCCCTTGTCGCGAGCCGGACTCAGTTCGGGTTCGTCTCGATGACCCCGACGCGCTCGGCCGTGGTCTTGCCGACCAGTGCCTTGCGCAGCGCGGAGGCCACGTCCTGCGGGGTGACGGCGGTCTTCTGCCCGGTGCCGCGGGTGATCAGCACGCCGTCGAAGGTGGCGCCGTACGCCTTCTTGAGGGCGTCGAGGTCGTACGTCTCGACCAGCTTGCCGCCGACGGCCTTGAATCCGAGGATCTTCGGCAGCGACACCGCGCCGAACGGGATGCTGTGCAGCGCGTCCGTGCGCACGATGACGTTGGCCGACATCGCCGGCACCGCGAAGTCCTTCATCTCGCGGTCGACCTCGGCGTTGGAGACCGTCGGCTGCACGGTGGCCGTCGGGACGGTGACCGCGGAGGCGGTGCCCGTCTCCACCATCGACTCGTACGCCTGCTCGACGGCCTTCGTGGAGGCGGCCGCGTCGATGCCCTTGCCGGCCTTGCCGTAGACCGCGACGGCCTTGCCGCCGGTGAACTCGATCGTGCCCTCGGTGGCCGAACCCGAGCCGCTGCCGAGGCCCTTGAGGGCGGCCTGCAGCTTCTCCTCGTCGGTGGGCATGCTCGGCTCGACGACCCGCTTCTGCCCGAACAGGGAGCCGATCACGGAGACCGGGTTGTAGTCGCTCGTGGCGGCCGCGTCGACGGTGGCCTGCATGTCGAACTGCAGACCCGCCTGGGACGGCGGCAGGGCGACGGCCTTGCCGCCGACCGACAGCTTCAGCGGCTTGTTCACCCGCGCGCCGAACGCGTCGGTGAGCTTCTTGACGGCGTCGTCCCGGGTGCCGCCGCCGATGTCGACGCCGAGCACCGTGGTGCCCTTGGGCACGTCGGAGTGGTTCATCAGGAGCCCGGCGCCGTAGGCACCGAGACCCGCGACCACCACGACGCCGACGAGCAGCGGCAGTTTGCCGCGCTTCTTCTTCGCCTTGGCCTTGGCCTTGGACTGGGCCGGCGGCGGCGAGACCGGCGTGGGCAGCTTCGGCGGCGTGTGCGGCTGCGGTCCGTCGCCCGGAGCGAACGGGGAGTTCATGCCCGGCGGCACGACCGGGATGCCGCTGGTGACGGTGTGTCCGGAGACGTTGTCCGCCGGGGATCCGTAGCCGGGCGTGCCCGGTTCGGGGGCGGGCTTCTGCGGGGTGAGGATCGCGGTGTCGTCGCTCAGGCCGCCGCCGGGGCCGAGACCGGAACCGGCGGGGGCGGTGCGCACGCCGGGTCCGGCCTGCGCGGAACGGCCCGCGGGGCCGCCCGGGCGGGTGCCGGGACCGGCCGGGCCGCCCGGCGCGCCGAACGGTTCGCCGCCGGCCGGGGGTGCGCCGCCGGCGACCGGAGGAATGAACGGGCCGTCACCGGTGACCGGGCCGCCGGTGGGGCCCGCGGGGCCCTGCGGGCCGCCGGGACCGCCGGGCCTGCCGGTGCCGTTGAAGCCGCTCGGGCCGCCGGGACCGGCCGGACCGCCGCCGGGCGTGCCGGAACCGGTCTGGGCGCCGTTCTGGCCGCCGTTCTCGGAGAAGTAGGGCAGTTCGTCCCGTCGGGGCTCGCCGGGGCCGCTCGCGCCGCCACGGGGGCCGCCGAGCGGGCCCGCGGCGAGCGCCTCGGTCACGTCGAAGGAGCCGGTGCCGCCGCCGTGGCCGGGGGCCACCGGGCCGCCGGTCGCGCCCGTGGGCAGCCCGGCACCGTTGGTGGAGCCGGGCCGGGACGTGCCGGGCACGCTCATCGAGCCGACGACACCGCCGGGACGGCCGCCGTTCGCCCGCGCGGCACCGGGGGTGCCGGGGCCGGCCGGGGCGGCCGGGCCGGTGGGCGGTGCGGCCGGCGAACCGCCGGGCGCACCCGCGCCGTTGGCGGCACCTGCCCGCGGACCGCCCTTGGCGGGACCGGACTTGCGCGGCGCGAACCAGTCGCTCTGCTTCTCGCCGGTGCCGGGCGCGGTCGGCGCGGTCTCGGCGGGCGGCTCGACGGTGCCGGCGGACATGGCGGCGCCCGTCGGCTGCGCGTGCGTGCCCGTCTCCTCGCCGGCGCCGCTGTCGGCGTCGGTGACGGGGGTGCGGACGACCACCGGCGGAATCGGCCGGGATCCCGGGATGTTGATCCGGATCCGGGTCGTCAGCGTGGTCTCGGTCTTTCGTTCCTCCGGCTGCGCGGCCGATCGGCCGGCGCCCGTCGCGTCGTCGGAAGCCATGGGGGTCCCGTACGGCGGCGTGCCCGAGGGGTAAGCGGCTCCCCCGTGCCCGTCGGGCCCGGAGGAAGGAGTGTCAGTTTCACGACTCAAGGCAGGTTCTCCCGGTTGGCTCCGCCGCCCGTTCGACCTCGCTTCGGGCGGCTCGGCGGCGCGCACCACCATACTGGCCACTTCTGGCGCTTATCCCATGACCGCTGGGGAAACCCACACCGGACTCGCACGCGCGCCGCACGGCGAAGTGGTACGTCACTTGCCAAGTCGGGCGGGATCCGCGTCGGGTTGCCGCCCCAAACCTATAGTGGCGCAGATCACAGCCAGCGCCATACCGCCGAGCAGGAAGAGATAGGACCCGCCTCCCGCCCCGAACAGGAAGTCGCCCTCGGGTCTGCTGGCGGTGAGGAAGATGACGGCGACGACCCAGCCGAACGCGGGCGCCACCGCCCCCGACCGACTGCCCAGTGCCCGCGATCCGCCGACGAACAGCCCGGCGGCACCGGCGAGGGCGAGCAGCAGGCCGCCGGGGAACCAGGCGGCCTGGACGAGGGCGCCGGCGACGCCGACGGCCACGCCGAGCACGATCAGCCCGAGCAGGGCGGCAAACCGCCCGGCGGAGGGGAACTGCAACGGTTGCGCGAGCATCGAGCCGCGGCCGGCGGAACTCATGACGCCTCCTGGGCCGGCAGGCCGAGACCGGCGAAGAGATCGCTCTCGCGTCCCGCGCCCGGCCCTCCGCCCGCCAGTTCGTAGTACTCGGTGGTGAACACGGGCTGCGCCAGCGCGTTGGAGAGCGCGAAGCAGGGGGCGCCGTGCGGTGCCACCTCGATCTGGGTGGCGTGGGCGGCCATCGCGGCGGTCTTCGCACCGGCGTACGCCGTGCCGTCGATCTCGGTGGTGATCCGGCCGTCGTCGACCACGCCCGGCACGTCGTCGAGGGCGGCGGCCTTCTCGAACGGGAGGCCGGGCAGGTCGTCGTGGAGCCGGGCGAAGGCGGCCTCGGCGACCGCGCGCGGGACGCGGTTCCAGTAGACCTTGGCGACACGGTGGCCGGCCTCGGCGGCCAGCTCGACGGCGCGCACGGCGACGCGGTGGGCCTGGATGTGGTCCGGATGGCCGTACCCGCCGTTGTCGTCGTAGGTGACGAGGACCTGGGGGCGGGTCTCCAGGATCACCTCGGCCAGCTGTCCGGCCGCCACGTCGACGTCGGCCCGCCAGAAGCAGTGCGGGTCGTCGTTGTCGGCGGTGCCCATCATCCCGGAGTCCCGGTAGCGGCCGGGGCCGCCGAGCAGCCGGAAGTCGGTGACGCCCAGCTCGCGCATGGCGGCGGCCAGCTCGCCGTGGCGGTGCTCGCCGAGCGCGGGACCGGTCAGGTGCCGCAGCTCGGGCGGGATGACCTCGCCGCCCTCGCCGAGGGTGCAGGTGACCAGGGTCACCTGGGCACCCTCGCGCGCGTAGCGGGCCATGGTGGCGCCGTTGTTGATCGACTCGTCGTCCGGGTGAGCGTGCACCAGCAGCAGGCGCCGGGCGGGTAGCGGCCGGGCGGGCGGTTCCGTCATGTGCCCAGCCTACGAAACGCCGCCGACGGCGCCACGCAGCCCCGGTCGACGAGGTCGACCGGGCCGGACGGCGGACGGGCTCAGAACTTGATGCTGCCGATCATGCTGGCGACGTTCGTCGTCAGATCGCTGATCGTCGGCGCGATGGTCGAGGAGGCGAGATAGAAACCGAGCAGCATGCAGATGACCGCATGACCGCCCTTCAGACCCGACTTCTTGATCAACAAGAAGACGATGATCGCCAGCAGCACCACCGCCGAAATCGAGAGTGCCACGGCGGCTCACCTCCAAAGATCCCAGGGACGCGGGGGGTTCGGGTATGGGGGTTGTAGATCGGTACAGCACATCCATGCGCAAGCCAGCAGGTTCATACCCACTCAGCGGTAGTGATCATAACTATGCGTGCTCGCGCATCGCTCGGCGCACGGCCGCACAAGGGGGCGCATGGCCAATATGGTCAGGGCATGAAGACCGAGGCTGTCTCATTCCCCCGCCGGCACGCCCGTACCCAGCGTTTCACGCTCGGCGCGCCGCGCGCGTTCACCGTGGCCCCCGACGGCTCCCGGGTGGCGTTCCTGCGCTCCGGATCCGGTACGGACCGGGCCAACTCCCTGTGGATCCTGGACGTACCGAGCGGCGAGGAGCGCCTGGCGGCCGACCCGCGCACTCTGCTCGGCGGTGCCGACGAGCACCTTTCGGCACAGGAGAGGGCCCGCCGCGAACGCAGCCGCGAGGGCGGTGCGGGCATCGTCGGCTACGCCTGCGACGCGGCCCTCGACCTGACGGCTTTCGCCTTGTCAGGGCGGCTTTTCACGGCGGAGTCGAGGTCCGGCACGACACGTGAACTCGCGGTCCCCGGGCCGGTGATCGACCCGCGCCCGTCCCCCGACGGCAGCCGCATCGCGTACGTCGCGGGGGGCGCCCTGCGGGTCGTGGGCGCCGGCGGTGAGGACGACCGGGCGCTGGCGGAGCCCGAGTCGGAACAGGTCACCTACGGATTGGCCGAGTTCATCGCGGCCGAGGAGATGGGGCGTTCGCGCGGTTTCTGGTGGTCGCCGGGGTCCGACCGGCTGCTGGTGGCCCGCGTGGACGACACGCCGGTGCGGCAGTGGTGGATCGCCGACCCCGCCCACCCCGAGCGTGAGCCACATCATGTCGCCTACCCGGCCGCGGGCACCGACAACGCGGAGGTACGGCTGTTCGCCTACGACCTCGAAGGGGGGCGCACGGAGGTCTCCTGGGACCGGGCGCGCTACCCGTACCTGGCGCGTGTGCACTGGTCAGACGCGGGCGCTCCGCTGCTGCTCGTCCAGGCGCGGGACCAGCGCAGCCAGCTGTTCCTCGCCGTCGACCCGGGGTCGGGGGCGACCCGGATGGTGCACGCCGACGAAGATCCAACATGGCTTGAACTGTTCGGTGGAGTGCCCTGCTGGAGCCCGTCGGGACACCTGGTCCGGATCGCCGACGAGGGCGGCGCCCGGGTCCTCACGGTCGGCGAACGTCCCCTCACAGGCGCGCAGTTGCACATCCGTGCGGTTCTCGACGTGACCGCCGACGACGTGCTGGTCTCCGCGTCCGCCGGTGAGGAGGCCGAGTCCCCCGAGACCGGCGAGGTACACGTCTACCGGGTCAACGAACTCGGCATGGAGCGCGTGTCGCAGGAGCCGGGCGTGCACACGGCCGTGCGCGCCGGAGGCGTGACCGTTCTGGTCTCCGCCGCGCTGGACACACCGGGCGTGCGTGTCCAGGTGCTCCGTGACGGAAAACATCTGGCGAGTATCACGTCGTACGCCGAAGATCCCGGTCTGTCCCCGCGCGTGACTCTCACCGAGGGGGGCGCACGCCGAATTCCGTGCGCCGTGCTTATGCCACGGGACTACCACGGGGACACTCCCCTTCCGGTTCTCCTCGACCCCTACGGCGGTCCGCACGGCCAGCGCGTGGTCGCCGCGCACAACGCCCACCTCACCTCCCAGTGGTTCGCCGACCAGGGCTTCGCGGTCGTCGTCGCCGACGGGCGGGGCACTCCCGGCCGCTCGCCGGCCTGGGAGAAGGCCATCAAGGACGACGTCGCCGCGACCGTCCTGGAGGACCAGGTCGACGCCCTCCAGGCGCTCGCCGCCGACTTCCCGCTCGACCTGACCAAGGTGGCGATCCGGGGCTGGTCCTTCGGCGGCTACCTCGCCGCGCTCGCGGCCCTGCGCCGCCCGGACGTCTTCCACGCGGCCGTGGTGGGCGCCCCGGTGACCGACCTGCGCCTGTACGACACCCACTACCAGGAGCGCTACCTCGGCGACCCGGGCGAACAGCCGGACGTGTACCGGCGCAACTCGGTGATCGACGACGAGGGCCTGGTCGACGCGGCCGAGCCGCACCGGCCGATGATGATCATCCATGGGCTGGCGGACGACAACGTGGTGGTGGCCCACTCGCTGCGCCTGTCCAGCGCCCTGCTGGCCGCGGGCCGCCCGCACGAGGTGCTCCCGCTGTCGGGCGTGACCCACATGACCCCGCAGGAACAGGTCGCGGAGAACCTGCTCCTGCTCCAGCTGGACTTCCTCCGGCGGAGTCTGGGGCTCGGCTAGGGGTACGGCAACGGGCCGGGACGACATGGCGCGTCCCGGCCCGTTTACGGCACCCGCACGGCCGTACGCTGATTACAGTGCCGCGTCCGTATATCGGGGCCGGGTCGCCGAAGTTGCCTGTGTGTTAACGCGATTGGCCCGCATACGTCCCGCTACGCACCCCCGTCGGGACGATCGTCGGACGCCTCCCCGTCCCGCTCCTCCGGTGGCACCACCTGCTTCTCCTCGGCGAAATGGCAGGCCGAGTCGTGCGCCGCGGGCCCCGGCACCGACCGGAACACGGCGGGCACCGCCAGCAACGGCACCTCCACCGCGCACCGTTCCTCGGCCTTCCAGCACCGGGTGCGGAACCGGCACCCCGACGGGATGTTCGTCGGCGACGGCACGTCCCCGCTCAGGATGATCCGCTCCCGGCGTTCGCGGGCCGCCGGATCGGGCACCGGCACCGCCGAGAGCAGGGCCTGGGTGTACGGGTGGGTCGGATGCTCGTAGATCTCCTCGTCGCTGCCGATCTCCACGATCCGGCCCAGGTACATCACCCCGACCCGGTCCGAGATGTGCCGGACGATCGACAGGTCGTGGGCGATGAAGACGTAACTCAGGTCGAAGTCGTTCTGGAGCCGGTCGAGCAGGTTGATCACCTGGGCCTGGACGGAGACGTCCAGCGCGGACACCGGCTCGTCCGCGACGATCACCTCGGGCCGCAGCGCCAGCCCGCGCGCGATCCCGATCCGCTGCCGCTGGCCGCCGGAGAACTGGTGCGGATAGCGGTTGATGTACTCGGGGTTGAGACCGACGACGTCCAGCAGTTCCCGGACGCGTGTGCGCCGGTCGCCCTTGGGAGCCGCCTCGGGATGGATCTCGTACGGCTCCCCGATGATGTCGCCCACGGTCATCCGCGGGTTGAGGGAGGTGTACGGGTCCTGGAAGACCATCTGGATGTTGCGCCGGACCGCCTTCAGCGCGCGTCCGCCCAGCCCGGTGATGTCCTCGCCCTTGTACTTGATCGTCCCGGCCGTCGGCCGCTCCAGGTTGACCAGCATCTTGGCGACCGTCGACTTGCCGCAGCCTGACTCCCCGACGATGCCGAGGGTCTCCCCTCTGCCGAGGGCGAAGTCGACGCCGTCGACGGCCTTGACGGCACCGATCTGTTTCTTGATCAAGATGCCCTGGGTCAACGGGTAGTGCTTGACCAGTCCGCTCACTTCCAGGATCGGATCAACCATCGTGTCGGCCATCGAGGCACTCCCTCCAGAAGTGGCAGGCGCTGCCCCGGTGCGGGTCCACCTCGTACAGCGGTGGTTCGTCGGTGCGGCACACGTCCCGGGCCATCGGGCAGCGCGGGTTGAAGGCGCAGCCCGGAGGGATGTCCATGAGGTTGGGCGGCAGGCCCTTGATGGCGTACAGCTCCTGGCCCTTCTGGTCCAGGCGCGGGATGGAGTCGAGGAGCCCGCGCGTGTACGGGTGCGCGGGTGCCTTGTAGATGTCGTGCACCGGGGCGGACTCGACGATCCGTCCGGCGTACATCACGGCGATCCGGTCGGCGACGTCCGCGACCACCCCCAGGTCGTGGGTGATCAGGATCAGCCCCATGCGGTACTCGCGCTGCAACTCCGCGAGCAGATCCATCACCTGGGCCTGGACGGTGACGTCCAGCGCCGTGGTCGGTTCGTCGGCGATGACGAGCGCCGGCTCCAGCGCCAGCGCCATGGCGATCATGATGCGCTGGCGCATGCCCCCGGAGAACTGGTGCGGATAGTCCCGCACCCGCTGCGCGGCGCCCGGGATCCGCACCCGGTCCATCAGCTCGACCGACCGGGCCCGCGCGTCCTTGCGGGACATCCCCCGGTGCACGACGAACATCTCGCCGAGCTGGTCGCCGACGCTGAGCACCGGGTTGAGCGCGGACAGCGCGTCCTGGAAGATCATGGCCATCCCGGCACCGCGGATCTTCCGCCGCTCCTCCTCCTTGAGTTTCAGCAGGTCCTGCCCCTGGAAGAGGATCTCGCCGCCGCCGATCCGCCCCGGCGGCATGTCCAGGATCCCCATCACCGCCTGGGCCGTGACCGACTTCCCGGAGCCGGACTCCCCGAGGACGGCCAGCGTCTCGCCGGCGTCGACGGCGTAGGAGACCCCGTTGACCGCCTTCGCGATCCCGTCCCGGGTCCGGAACTCCACGTGCAGGTCGCGCACTTCGAGCAGCATGGCGGCGCTCACCTCAGCTTCGGGTCGAGGGCGTCGCGCACCGCGTCGCCGAGCATGATGAAGGCCAGGACGGTGAGTGCGAGGGCCCCGGAGGACCACAGCAGCGCGTGCGGGGCGTTGCGGATGTAGGGCGAGGCCGCGGAGATGTCGATGCCCCAGGAGACGCTCGGCGGCTTCAGGCCGACGCCGAGGTAGGACAGGGTCGCCTCCAGCGCGATGTACGTGCCGAGCGCGATGGTGGCCACGACGATCACCGGGGCCACCGCGTTCGGCGCGATGTGGCGCAGCAGGATCCGGGAGTTGGAGGCGCCGAGGGCGCGGGCGGCCTGGACGTAGTCGTTCTGCTTGGCGGTGATCACCGAGCCGCGGGCGATCCGGGAGATCTGGGGCCAGCCCAGCAGCACCATGAACCCGATGACCGGCCAGACCGTGTTGCTGGTCACCACTGACAGGAGGACGAGACCTCCGAGGACGACCGGGATCGCGAAGAAGACGTCGGTGAGCCGGGAGAGCACGGAGTCCCAGAACCCGCCGAAGAATCCGGCGAGTCCGCCGAGCACCGACCCGAGCAGCGCGACCCCGAGCGTGGCGCAGACGCCGACCGTGACGGAGGTACGGGCGCCGTAGACGGTGCGGGTGTAGACGTTGCAGCCCTGTCCGTCGTACCCGAAGGGCGCGCCCGGCCCCGCGCCGTCCTGGGACTTGGCCAGGTCGCACTTGAGCGGGGAGCCGGAGGCGATCAGGGACGGCCACAGGGAGATGACGAAGAGGAAGAGGATGACGAGGGCGGAGACGATGAAGACCGGGTTGCGGCGCAGGTCCCGCCAGGCGTCGGACCACAGCGAACGCGGCTTCTGGGACGGGCCGGTGCCCAGCGGACCGCCGGGGGGCCGCTCCAGCGTGCGCGCCTCGCTGGCCGCCAGGTCCATCGCCCCGCCCATGCCCGTCCCCGCGATGGCCCCGTCGGGCTCGAACGGCTGCTCAGGCATAGCGGATCCTCGGGTCGAGTACGGCGTAGAGCAGGTCCACCAGCAGGTTGGCCACCAGGAACACCAGGACCAGCACCGTCACGAAGCCCACCACCGTCTGGGTGTTCTGGCGCAGGATCCCCTGGTAGAGCTGGTAGCCGACGCCGTGGATGTTGAAGATCCGCTCGGTGACGATGGCGCCGCCCATGAGGGCGCCGATGTCGGTCCCGATGAAGGTGACGACCGGGATGAGGGAGTTGCGCAGCAGGTGCCGGGTGATGACCCGGTGCCGGGGCAGTCCCTTGGCGATCGCCGTACGGACGTAGTCACTCCGCTTGTTCTCGGCGATGGAGGTGCGGGTCAGCCGGGTGACGTAGGCGAGCGAGACGGAGGCGAGGACGAGCCCGGGCACGATCAGCTCGCTGAAGGGCGCCTGCGGGGAGACGGACGGATTGATCCAGTGCCACTCCTTGCCGAGCAGCAACTGGAGCAACAGGCCGGTGACGAACGTCGGTACGGAGATGACGACCAGGGTGGCCAGCAGCACCCCGGTGTCGACGGGCCGGCCGCGCCGCAGGCCGGTCAGGACGCCGAGCGTGACGCCGACGACGACCTCGATGACGATGGCCACGATCGTCAGCCGGATGGTGACGGGGAACGCGGTGGACATCAGCTCGGTGACGGGCTGCCCGGTGAACGCCGTACCGAAGTCGCCGGTGAAGACGTTCCCCATGTAGGTGAGGTATTGCTGCCACACCGGCTTGTCGAGTCCGAACTCCCTCTTCAGCTGGGCGGCGGTCGCCGGGTCGCAGGCCCGTTCCCCGCACAGCCCGGCGATCGGGTCGCCCATGACGTTCACCATCAGGAAGATCAGCAGCGTGGCCCCGACGAACACCGGGATCATCTGGACCAGCCGCCGGACGACGTAGCGCCCCATGCCGGGTCAGCTGACCTTGATCTCGTTGTACACCGGGACGCTGAACGGGTTGAGGGCCACGTTCGAGAGCCGCTCGGAGTAGCCGGCGCTGCCGTTCTGGTACCAGAGCGGAATGGCGGCCATGTTGTCGCGGACCACCCCCTCGGCCTGCTGGAAGGTGGAGACGGCCTTGGCGGTGTCGGTCTCGGCGTTGGCCTGGTCGACGAGCTTGTCGAAGTCCTTGTTGGACCACTTGCCGTCGTTGGAGGAGGCGTTGGTGTAGTAGAGCGGCTGGAGGAAGTTCTGGATGAGCGGGTAGTCCATCTGCCAGCCCGCGCGGAACGGCCCGGTCATCTTGTGCTGGCCGATCTGGTTGCGGAAGTCGGCGAAGGTGCCGACGGGGTTGCCGACGCACGCCCTGTCGTTGCCGAGCGCGTTGTTGATGGAGTTGCACACGGCGTCCACCCAGGTCCGGTGCGAGCCGGTGTCCGCGTTGTACGTGATCTTGAGCTGTCCGCCGGGCAGTCCCCCGCCCTCCTGGATCAGCTTCTTGGCCTGCGCCGGGTCGTAGTCGCAGGCGCTCCCGCACAGCCCCTCCTTGAAGCCGCCCGCCGCGCCGAGCACCGGGGAGGTCCAGTCGGTGGCCGGGGTGCGGGTGTTCTGGAAGATGGTGTCGGTGATCTGCTTCCGGTTGATGGCCATGGACAGCCCGGTGCGGACCTTCTCGGACCCGCTCTTGTTCCAGGCGCTGTCGTAGTAGGGGAAGGCGAGGGTCTGGATGATGCCGGCCGGGGTGCTGAGGTAGCGGTCACCGAGGTCGCTCTTGACGTTCTTCAGCTGGGCCGCCGGGATGTCGTCGACCAGGTCGAGGTTGCCGGCGATGAGGTCGGTGTAGGCGGTGTCGCTGTCGGTGTAGACCTTGAGCGTCACTCCATCGTTGCGCGCCTTGTCGGCACCGGGGTAGCCGTCCCACTTCTTCAGGGACATCTGCGATCCCTTGGTGTACGACTCGATGGTGTACGGCCCGTCGCCGACCGGCTGCTTCAGCCAGCCGGCGTGGTCGGTGAAGAACGACCTCGGCAGCGGGGCGAAGGCCGCGTAGCCGAGGGTGTCGGGGAAGCTGGAGAACTTCTGGTTCAGCTTGACGGTGAAGGTCTTGTCGTCGACGACCTTGAGGCCGGAGAGCGCTTCGGCGCTCTGGCCGCCGCTGTCGGGATGGACTTTGTCGTACCCCTCGATGTAGCCGAAGAAGTAGGCGTTCTTCTGGTTGTTCTTGAGGCTCGCGCCGTAGTTCCAGGCGTCGACGAAGGAGCGGGCGGTGATCTTCTCGCCGTTGGAGAAGGTCCAGCCGTCCTTGAGGGTGATCGTGAAGTTCTGCGAGTCACTCGTGTCGATCTTCTGGGCGAGCATGTCCTGGGCCTTGCCGGTCTTCGGGTCGTACTTCTTCAGGCCCCGGAAGATCATGTCGAGGACCTTGCCGCCCTGGACCTCGTTGGTGTTGGCCGGCTCCAGGGGGTTCTGGGGGTCGCCCCAGGAGGAGCTGAGCACACCGCTGCCACCGCCCCCGCCTCCACCGCCGCCGCAGGCCGTGGCGGCGACTGCCGTCACCACCGCACAGGCCGCCCATCGGGCGTGCGTGGCTGAGCGCATGGCGTGCCTCCTCCGTGAAGGGTGATCAGAGATTGGTGCACTACCGGTCAATATCGACTCAATCGGTCGATACCGCTCACCCACTGCCCCGAACGGCGGCCCTCAGGGCATCCCACGCCGACCTTTAGGGGGACGCGTCACCCGATTGCGGATGGCCCCAGGAGCCGCTTGAGGATCTTGAGCGGAGGGCGCAATGGATCTCCGCACACCGATGCCGAAACGTTGGATTGCAACCCGGCGATGTACGGATTTCGGCACATCAGCGTCCGCATATCGAACCTCTTGACCGTTTGGCCCGATTAGCCCGACATAAAACACAGACCGATCACGAGGTGCTACCCGCGTAGCTACGGAATCGTCAAGTACGGGCAAAGAAGGCAAAGAGAAACCCAAGCCGACCGAGATTTTATTGACCGTGAATGAATTGCGTTGAAAAAGTCCGGCATAGCCCGTAGGGGAGCGCCCTGCGGAGTCATCAGACCCTCCCTTGGGCCAGGAGCACCATGACCCCCCCAACTCCATCTGCGGCTGCCCCGCTCGAGGTGACCGAAGAGACCGCGACGAAGTCGACTGCTTCGGACGGCTCGAAGGGCAGCGAGAGCAGGTCGCCGGGCCGCTTGGCCTGGAAGCGCTTCAGGCGTGACCGGACCGGCGTCATATCCGCCTATGTCGTGATCTTCTTCTTCGTCATAGGCATAGCCGCGCCGCTCATCGCGAAGCTGTACGGCAAGAACCCCTACACCACCTACACCACCCAGCACCCCGAGCTGCTCAACGCCTTCTCCTACCCCGCAGGGCCCAACGGCGGCATGAGTTCGGAGTACTGGTTCGGCATCGAACCCCAGCTGGGCCGGGACGTCTTCACGTTCCTGCTGTACGCCATCCGCAACTCCCTCGGCATCGCGACGGCCGCCGCCCTGCTCACCACGGTCCTCGGCGTCGTGATCGGCGTCACGGCGGGCTACCTGGGCGGCAAGACGGACTACCTCGTCAGCCGGATCATCGACATCCTGCTGTCGTTCCCGTCCACGCTGTTCTTCATCGCGTTCATGCCGGTGGTCTTCGGCTTCTTCGTCGCTCCCGACGAGAACATCCCGACCTCGCTGCGCGCCACCGCGCTGATCGTGGTGCTGTCCGCCTTCGGCTGGGCATCCATCGCCCGCCTGCTGCGCGGGCAGGTCCTCGGCCTGCGCGAGCGGGAGTTCGTCGAAGCGGCGAAGGTCACGGGTGCGTCACCGATGCGTGTCGTGTTCAAGGAACTGCTGCCCAACCTGTGGACCCCGATCATCATCCAGTCCACCCTTCTGCTGCCGGCCTTCGTGACCGCGGAGGCGGGCCTCGCCTTCCTCGGCGTAGGCATGATCGACCCGACCCCCGACTGGGGCGTGATGATCGGCCGAGGCGCGCAGTTCTACACCGAGGACATCACCTTCATGCTCTTCCCGGGCATCTCCATGGTGATCTTCGTCCTCGCCTTCAACCTGCTCGGTGACTCGGTGCGCGACGCGCTCGACCCGAAGTCCAAGCGGTAGCGACCCCCTGCACCACCCGGCCCGGTTCGATGACGTCCGGCTGGTTCCGACCATCCGAATTGACCCCTATAGGCAGGCTCAGCATGTCCTTTTCTCGCAGAAACTTCCTGATCGCCACCGGTGTGGCCGCGGCGTCCACGACCGTGCTGAGCGCTTGCAGCAGCGGTGACAGCGGCAAGGGCTCGTCCCAGGTCCCGTCCGTCTCCAACGCGAAGACCATGAACATCCCGGTCGGCACCAAGGCGGACTCCACGGGCCCGGCGCCCGAGGTCGCGGGAGCGGTCAAGGGCGGCACGGTCTACTCGCTCGACCAGTTCGACATGGACCACCTGGACCCGGCGCAGATCTACGTCTCCACCGAGGGTGCGATCACCCGCCCGGTCCTGCGCGGCCTGACCGGCTACAAGATCGACGACAAGGGCGGCGCCACGCTCGTCGGCGACGTCGCGACCGACGCCGGCACCATGAAGGACGGCGGCAAGACCTGGTCGTTCACGATCAAGGACGGCATCAAGTGGGAGGACGGCACCGAGCTGTCCATGGACGACGTCCGCCACACCTTCGAGCGCCTCTTCGCCTCCTTCGTGACCGAGGGCCCGCGCTACGTCCAGCAGTGGCTGGTCGGCGGCGACAAGTACAAGGGCCCCTACGACGGCAAGAAGCTCTCGTCGATCGAGGTCTCCGGCCGGACGATCACGTTCACCCTCAACGAGGCCCGCGCCGACTTCAACTACACGCTGGGCATGCCGGGTTACGGCCTCGTCAACAAGAAGAAGGACACCAAGGAGAAGTACGACAAGCGTCCGTACTCCCTCGGCCCCTACAAGATCGACAGCCGCAGCATCGGCAAGTCGATGACCTACGTGCGCAACGAGCACTGGGACCCGGCCACGGACGCGATCCGCAACGCGTACCCGGACAAGTACGTCTTCCAGTTCGGCTTCCAGCCGGTCGCCTCCACCGACCGCTTCATCGCGGACAAGGGCAACGACCAGTACGCGATGTCGATCTTCAACGAGGTGGCGGCCGAGCGCACCGCGCAGGTCCTCACCAACGCCTCGCTGAAGAAGCGCGTCCTCACCCAGGTCGACACGGTCACCTACTACTGGCCGATCAACACGACCCGGATCACGGACGTCAAGGTCCGCCAGGCGATCAACTGGGCGTGGCCGCACCAGCAGCTGCAGACCATCCGCGGTGGTGCCTCCACCAGCGAGCTGGCCAGCACCATCCTCAGCCCGGTGACCCCCGGCTACAAGAAGTTCGACCTGTACGGCGTGACCACGAAGCCCGGCGGCGACCCGGCCAAGGCCAAGGCGCTGCTGAAGGAGGCCGGCAAGGTCGGCCAGAAGCTGGTCATCGCCTATCAGCAGTCGGACAACGCGGTGAAGCAGGCCGTGGCCATCAAGAACGCCCTTGAGGCGGCCGGCTTCCAGGTCGTCAACCAGCAGATCGACAAGACGACCTTCTACACCCAGATCGGCAAGATCGACAACGGCTACGACCTGTTCGCGGCCGGCTGGAGCCCGGACTGGCCGAACGGCTACTCGGTCTTCTACCCCTGCTGGAGCGGCAAGAACATCGGCGACGGCCGCAGCAACTACGCCCAGCTGAACGACCCGAGCGTGAACAAGGCGATCGACGCGGCCTCCAAGATCGCCGACGTCGAAGCGGCGAACAAGGCCTGGGGCGCCATCGACAAGCAGATCATGGAGCTCGCGCCGGTCGTCCCGGACTACCACTCCATCCGTAACTGGATGTACGGATCCAAGATCGGCAACGTCGTCTACGACGCCGGCAACACCTGCGTCGCGCTCTGCAAGCTGTACGTCAAGAAGTAAGCGCACCAGACCCTCGGGGGGCGGCCGCGACCCGGCCGCCCCCTTACGGCCCACCCCTCACTCCCCCGGCGACGGCGCCCCGTCCGGAAAGTCACGCCCCATGTTCCGCTTCCTTGTCCGCCGAGTCTTCGGCGCGCTGGTCATCCTGTTGATCATCAGCGCCGTCACTTTCTGGCTCTTCTACGCCATCCCGCGTGACCCCGCCACGTTGTCCTGCGGCAAGAACTGCACGCCCGACATGCTCGCGCAGGTCCGGCACAACCTGGGCATCGACCATCCGGTCCCCGTTCAGTACTGGTACTGGCTCAAGGGCGTCTTCGTCGGCCGCAGCTACGGCGACTTCGGCAACTGCAGCGCGCCGTGCCTCGGATACTCGTTCGCCAACCGCGAGCCCGTCCTCGGCACGATCATGGACCGGCTCCCGCTGACCCTGTCGCTGGCCTTCGGGTCGGCCGCCGTCTTCCTCGTCTTCGGCATCGGCTCCGGCATGCTCGCCGCCGTCAAGCAGGGCAAGTGGCAGGACAAGGTCGCCAGCTCCGCTTCGCTGATCGCCTCCTCGATGCAGATCTACTTCGTCGGCTACATCGCGATGTACTTCTTCGTCGCCAAGCTCGGCATCCTGGACAACCCGTCGTACACCCCCCTCACCGAGAACCCCTTCGCATGGGCCTCCGGCCTGCTGCTGCCGTGGCTGGTCCTGGCTCTCATCTGGACCGCGAACTACACCCGTATGACGCGCTCCCAGCTGGTGGAGACGCTCAGTGAGGACTACGTGCGCACGGCCCGGGCCAAGGGCCTGTCCCGGCGCAACGTCTTCTTCCGGTTCGCCTGGCGCGGCGCCATGGGCCCGATCGTCACGATCTTCGGCATCGACCTCGCCACCCTCATCGGCGGCGCGATCATCACCGAGACGGTCTTCAGCCTCCAGGGCGTCGGCCAGCTCGCGCTGAAGTCCGTGGAACAGAGCGACCTGCCCATGGTCCTCGGCGTGACCCTGCTGTCCGCCGGCGCGATCGTGATCTTCAACATCATCGTGGACGCCGTCTACGCCCTCATCGACCCGCGGATCCGGCTCGCCTGACCTCCGCCCCACCCCCGACCTCTCGCATCACCCCCCCCAGGAGCGTCACCGTGACGAGCACCGATCAGCAGCCGTTCCTCTCCGTCAAGGACCTCAAGGTCCACTTCTCCACCGAGGACGGCATCGTCAAGGCCGTCGACGGGCTCAGCTTCGACCTCGTCAAGGGCCAGACACTCGGCATCGTGGGCGAGTCGGGCTCCGGCAAGTCCGTCACCAACCTGACGATCCTGGGTCTGCACGACCCCGCCCGCACCCAGATCGACGGCGAGATCCTGCTCGACGGCCAGGAACTGCTCACGGCCTCCGAGCGGAAGCTGGAGAAGCTGCGCGGCAACAAGATGTCGATGATCTTCCAGGACGCGCTGGCGTCGCTGTCGCCGTACCACACCGTCGGCACCCAGATCGCGGAGACCTACCGCAAGCACACCGGCGTCTCCAAGAGGGAGGCGCGGGCGCGCGCGATCGAGATGCTGCGCCGGGTCGGCATCCCGCAGCCCGACGTCCGGGTGGACGACTACCCGCACCAGTTCTCCGGTGGTATGCGCCAGCGCGCGATGATCGCGATGGCCCTGGTCTGCGACCCCGAGCTGCTCGTCGCCGACGAGCCGACCACGGCGCTCGACGTGACCGTCCAGGCACAGATCATGGACCTGCTGAAGGACCTCCAGCAGGAGTTCGGCACGGCGATCATCTTCATCACCCACGATCTCGGTGTCATCGCCGACATCGCGGACGACGTGCTGGTGATGTACGGCGGCCGGTGCGTGGAGCGGGGCACCAAGAAGGAGGTGCTGGGCTCGCCCCAGCACCCGTACACCCTGGGCCTGCTCAACTCGATGCCGAGCCTCGACGGACCGGTCGACGTCCCGCTGTCGCCGATCCCCGGTTCGCCTCCGTCGCTGCTCAACCCTCCCACCGGCTGCCGCTTCCACCCGCGCTGCGCGTTCGCGGACAAGGTCCCGGGCAACCGGTGCTCCACCGATCGGCCGCTCCTGCAGCTGACCGAGGGCCGCGGCTCGGCCTGCCACCTCGAGCTGAGCCAGCGCGACGCACTCTTCGCCGACTACGCCGCCACCGGCCACAAGTGACGGACACGAGACGGGATATCACGACCATGAGCAACACCACCCCCCTCCTGGACGTCTCCGGGCTGACCAAGCACTTCCCGATCAAGGGCGGCTTCCCGATCAAGCGGACCGTCGGCGCGGTGCAGGCCGTGGACGGACTCGACTTCCAGGTCGCCGAGGGCGAGAGCCTCGGCCTGGTCGGCGAGTCGGGCTGCGGCAAGTCGACCACCGGCCGGCTGATCACCCGCCTGCTGGAGCCGACAGCCGGCAGCATCTCCTACCGCGGGCAGGACATCACGCACGCGGGCCGCAGGCAGCTGGCGCCGATCCGGTCCGAGATCCAGATGATCTTCCAGGACCCGTACGCGTCCCTGAACCCGCGGCAGACGGTCGGCAAGATCGTCTCCGGTCCGATGGAGATCAACGACATCAACCCGGCCGGCGGCCGCGAGAAGCGGGTCCGCGAGCTCTTGGAGATCGTCGGCCTGAACCCGGAGCACTTCAACCGGTTCCCGCACGAGTTCTCCGGCGGTCAGCGCCAGCGCATCGGCGTCGCCCGCGCCCTCGCCCTGGAACCGAAGCTGATCGTCGCCGACGAGCCGGTCTCGGCCCTCGACGTCTCGATCCAGGCCCAGGTCGTGAACCTCCTCCAGAAGGTCCAGCGGGAACTGGGCATCGCGTTCGTCTTCATCGCCCACGACCTGGCGATCGTGCGGCACTTCTCGCAGCGCGTCGCGGTGATGTACCTCGGCAAGATCGTCGAGATCGCCGACCGCGAGGACCTGTACGAGAACCCGCGCCACCCCTACACCCGGGCCCTGCTGTCCGCCGTGCCCGAGGCGACGGTGGACGAGGTGCCGCGCGAGCGGATCCGTCTGGTCGGCGACGTCCCGTCCCCGATCAACCCGCCGTCCGGCTGCCGCTTCCGCACCCGCTGCTGGAAGGCGACGGAGAAGTGCGCGACGGAGGCCCCGCCGCTGGTCCAGGCCGAGGGCAACAAGCCCGGCCACCTGACCGCGTGCCACTACCCCGAGGTCCGGGACATGATTCCCGCCCCGCGCCTCTCCAAGGACCCTGAGGCAGCGGCCTGACACACCCCTTTCGTCGGCCGCCGCCTGCGGAACGGACCTTCACCGGCCCATTGACCCGAGCCCCGAACGTCCGCTCCAGGGGAGCGAAGGCCCGCACCCACCCCGGTGCGGGCCTTCCTCATGTCCGCGGGCGCGAGAGGGCGGCGAACGCACGCGCCTGGAACCGAAGTTGATAGAAGGTCAAGAAGAACGCCGTTCCTGACCTTTCGTTCAACATCGTGTGGCAGACTGCCGCGGTGGTCGATCACTCGTTCGCGGATCTTTCACTCGCCGCGCTGTACGACAGACTCAACCCGTGGGGGCCGGGTGACGACTTCTACCTGGATCTCGTCATGGCCGCCGGTTCCGTGCTCGACGTCGGCTGCGGCACCGGGCGGCTGCTGCGGCGGGCCCGGGAGGCGGGGCACGAGGGGCGGCTGGCCGGGCTCGATCCGGCGGCCGCGATGCTCGTGCAGGGACGGCGGGCCGAACCGGGCGTCGAGTGGATCCTCGGCGATCTGCGGACCCGGCTCTGGGACGGCCCCGGCTTCGACCTGGTCGTGATGACCGGTCATGCCTTCCAGGTGCTGCTGGGCGACGAGGAGGTGCGCACCGCGCTGGCCGCCGTGCGGCGGGCCCTCTCCCCCACCGGCCGGTTCGTCTTCGAGACCCGCAATCCCGGCGCGCGCGCCTGGGAGAGGTGGACGCCGGACCGCGTGTACCACGTCACCGACGCGGACGGCCGGGCGATCCGGGTCTGGCACGAGGTCGAGGGCGCCCCGGCCGGGGAGCGCGTGACCTTCACCGAGACCTACGACGGCTCGCCGTGGCCCGAGCCCCGGGTGTGCCGGGCCACGCTGCGCTTCCTCGGCCCCGACACCCTCGCCGGTTTCCTGAGCGACGCCGGCTTCCGGATCACCGAGCAGTACGGCGACTGGTCCCGGGGCCCGCTCACCTCGACGAGCCCCGAGATCATCACTGTCGCGCAGCCTGGCTAGGGAGTGGTGCCCTCCTCCAGCGCCGCCAGGGCCGGGTCCAGGACGATGTCCTCGTCCCTGGCCTCGGTCGTCGGCTCCTCGGGGAAGTGGCAGGCCGTCAGGTGGCCCGCCCGGTTGCCCGAGATCTGGACCAGCGGCGGGGCCTCCGTCGCGCACTTGTCCTGCGCCTTCCAGCAGCGGGTGCGGAAGCGGCAGCCGGACGGCGGGTTGATCGGGGACGGGACGTCGCCGGCCAGGCGGATCCGCTCACGGCCGGCCGCGTTCGGGTCGCCCGAGAGGTCGACCTCCGGCACCGCCGAGAGCAGGGCGTGGGTGTACGGGTGGCGGGGGCGGTTGTAGATGGCCTCCCGGTCACCGACCTCGATGATCTTGCCGAGGTACATGACGGCCACGCGCTGCGAGAAGTGCCGTACCACCGCCAGGTCGTGGGCGATGAACAGGAAGGCGATGCCCAGTTCCCGCTGGACCTCCTGGAGGAGGTTCACGACCTGGGCCTGGATCGAGACGTCGAGGGCCGAGACCGGCTCGTCGGCGACGATCAGCTTCGGTTCCAGGGCGAGCGCGCGGGCGACGCCGATGCGCTGGCGCTGACCGCCGGAGAACTCGTGCGGGAACCGGTTGAAGTGCTCCGGGTTCAGGCCGACGATCTCCAAGAGCTCGCGGACCCGCTTCTCGCGGCCGCCCGCCGGGTTGATGCCGTTGATCTCCATCGGACCGGAAATGATCTTGCCGACCGTCTGCCGCGGGTTCAGCGACGAGTACGGGTCCTGGAAGATCATCTGGATTTCGGAGCGGATCGGTGCCAGCTGCTTGCGCGAGGCGTGGCCGATCTCCGTTCCGCGGTACGTGATCGTGCCGTCGGTCGGCTCCAGCAGCCGGGTGACCAGCCGGCCGGTGGTCGACTTGCCGCAGCCCGACTCGCCGACCAGCCCGAAGCTCTCGCCCACCCGCACGGTCAGGTCGATGCCGTCCACGGCCTGGACGTGCCCGACCGTCCGCCGGATCGGGAAGCCGCCCTTGACCGGGAAGTACTTGGTCAGTCCGGAGACCTCCAGCAGGGGTTCTCCGACGGCGGCCTCGCGCTGGGCCGGAAGGATCGTGTCCTGGGTCATGACGTGTCGTCTCCTAGCCCAGTCGGGGCTTGATCTCTTCGATGAAGATGGTTCGCTTCTGCTCCGCCGTGAGGTGGCAGGCCGAGGCACGGTCGGGGGCCAGCAGTGGGCGTTCGGTGACGCAGCGGGCGCCGCCGACCCGGTCCTGGAAGGTGCACCGCGGGTGGAAGCGGCAGCCGGACGGCGGGTTCAGCAGCGAGGGCGGGGTACCGGGGATCGGGCTCAGCGGGGTGGCGAGGTCGGAGTCCAGGCGGGGCATGGAGTTCAACAGGCCCCAGGTGTACGGGTGCTGCGGTGCCCGCAGGACCTCGTCCACCGTGCCGCGCTCCACCGCGCTGCCCGCGTACATCACCATGATGTCGTCGGCCATGTCCGCGATCACCCCGAGGTCGTGGGTGATGAAGACGATGCCGGACCCGAACTCCTGCTGAAGGTCCTTGAGGAGGTCCAGGATCTGGGCCTGGACCGTCACGTCCAGAGCGGTGGTCGGCTCGTCGGCGATCAGCAGGTCGGGGTCGCAGACCAGGGCCATCGCGATCATCGCGCGCTGGCGCATGCCGCCGGAGAACTGGTGCGGGTAGTCCTTCGCCCGCGCCGCCGGGTTGGGGATGCCCACCTTGGCGAGCATCTCCACGGCCCGGTCCCAGGCCGCCTTCTTCGAGGCGCCCTTGTGCTTCATGAACGGCTCGGCGATCTGGCGGCCGACGGTGTAGTACGGCGACAGCGCGGTGAGCGGGTCCTGGAAGATCATGGCGACCTTGTTGCCGCGCAGTTTCTCCATCTCGGATTCCCTGGCGGTGGTCAGCTCCTTGCCGTCCAGCAGGATCTCGCCCTCGACGGTGGTGAACTGCGGGTTGTGCAGGCCGAGGATGGTCAGGTTGGTGACGGACTTGCCGGAGCCCGACTCGCCGACGATGCCGAGCGTCCTGCCGCGCTGCACGTCGAACGACAGCCCGTCCACGGCCCGGACGACGCCGTCCTCGGTGCGGAAACTGACGTACAGGTCCCGCACGGAGAGGAAGGCGCCCGCGTCGGCCGGAGCGGGGGCGCCGGCGTCCTTGGTCAAAGTGGTCACGACGGTTCTCCTCTTACCCGGCTAGGCCAGCCGGATGCGCGGGTCGATGAACGCGTACGCCGCGTCCACGATGATGTTGAACAGCAGGATCATGCTGGCCGAGAAGAGCATCACGCCCAGCAGCAGCGGAAGGTCGCTGAAGAACACGGACTGCACGGCGAGCTGCCCGAGGCCGGGGAGGCTGAAGGTGACCTCGGTGATGATGGCACCGCCCAGCAGGGCGCCGAGGTCGATGCCGAAGATGGTGACGATCGGGATCAGCGAGCCGCGTCCGGCGTACCGGAAGAAGACGTACCGCCGCGACATCCCCTTCGCGCGGGCCGTGCGCACGTGCTCCTCCTGGAGCTGTTCGATCATCGACGAGCGCGCCATACGGGTGTACTGCGCGGCGAAGATCGTGGAGAGCACCACCCACGGGATGATCAGGCCGCCGAACCAGGAGAGCGGATCGTCGGTGAAGTTGTTGTAGGCCGGCTTGTCGAACCAGTGGGTCTGGTAGACGAGGACGGCCAGGGCGAGCGGGCCCAGGAAGTAGATCTGCATGGAGCTGAGCACCATCGCACCGGCGGTCGCCGTCTTGTCGATCAGCGTGCCGCGCTTCCAGGCGGCCGCCAGGCCGGTGCCGAGGCCGATGAGCAGGAAGAAGAACGCACCGCCGAGGGTGAGCGAGACCGTGGTGGGCAGCCGGTCCAGAAGCGTCTGCCAGACCAGGTCGTTGGTGTGGTACGAGTACCCGAAGCAGGGGGCGGGGCAGGGGCCCTGGTCGAACTGGTTGCTCCCCAGCACCAGGTTGTGCAGGAAGATCCCGTACTGCTCGGGAATGGACTTGTCGAGGCCGAGCACGTGATGGATGTTGGCGATGGCCGTCGGATTGCACGTCTTTCCGCACATCAGCAGCGCCGGGTCGCGGGGCACGCCGAAGAACAGCAGGTACGTGACCATGCTCAGCAGGAAGAGGATGACGATCGCACTGAGGATCCGGCGGACGAGGAAGCGCAGCATGAGGGGGCAGCTCTCAGACGTCAACGGGCCGGGCGGTACCCGGTACGCCGTCACTCACCGGGAGTGGACGGGCGTACCGGGTACCGGACCGGAGGCAGTGGTTACTTGATGTAGAGGCGACGCGGGTCGATGCCGCCGATGACGTTGTCGTAGACGAGGCCGCCGACCTTGGAACCGGCGATCTGGGTCTGCTTGTAGTACACGGTGGGAACGACGTTGATGACGTTCTTCACGATGTACTGGTCGAGCTTCTCCCAGTCGGCCGCCGACTTGGCCGGGTCGGTGATCTTGTTGATGCGGTCGATCTCGCTGTTGACGTGGTCGTCGTTGACGTGCGAGTAGTTCGGCGAGCCGTCGGCGATCGCGCGGCCGTCGTACAGCGGCGGGATCACGGTCGAGGTCGACGGCCAGTCGGCGCCCCAGGCGGACGAGTAGATGTCGTAGTTGTTGTTGACCTTGCCGATGTTGTCGTAGTACGTCTCGGCCGGGATGTCCTGGCGCTGGACGTCGAAGCCGGCCTTCTTCAGGGCCGCGGCGATGGCCGTGGAGATCTGCTGGCCCTCCGGCGTGTTCTGGTAGCCGTAGGTGAGCTTCATGCCGACCTTGCCGGCCTCCTGGAGCAGCTTCTTGGCCTTGGCCTGGTCACCGCCGGGGTTCTTCTTCTTGCCCCACGGGTCGAAGGAGGCGTCGTAGCCGCTGACGGTCGGGGAGATCAGACCGCCGGCGACCTCCATGGCCGCGTTGCCGCCGTAGGCGCGCACGATCGGGGAGACCGGCAGCGCGTACGCGATCGCCTCGCGGATCTTCTTGTCCTGGAGCGGCGCGTGCTTCTGGTTGATGTTGATCTGGCCCACGTACGGCTGGTAGCCGGAGACCGTGCGGGACTTGAGGGTCGGGTCGGCGAGGACCTTCGACAGGTTGCCCGCGTCCACCTGGTTGTTGAAGCTGATGCCGGTCTGGTCGGCACCGCTGTCCGCGAGGAGCGCCTTGGTGGACGTCTCGAACTGCTGGTTGAACGTGAAGTCCAGCTCGTCCAGGTACTGGTGGCGGATCGGGTCGGACTTCGGGTCCCAGTTGGTGTTCTTGACGAGGACCATCGACTTGCCGGACTTGAACGACTGGATCTTGTACGGGCCGCTCGTGACAGGGTTCTTGTCGTACTTCGCCTGGGTGTCACCCTTCTTCGACACCACCGCGTAGCCCGCCATGGCGAGCGCGTACGGGAGGTCCGGGTGCGGCGACTTGAAGTGGAAGACGATGGTCTTGGCGTCGGGCGTCTCCAGGATGCTGTCCGGGAGGTGCTTGCCCTTGTACGGGCCGTCCGGCAGGAGCTTGCGGTAGTCGGCACCCGCGGTGTCCGCCAGCCACTGCTGGAGGTAGGTGGGACCCTGGTTGATGAACGGCGCGAACAGCCGCTCGTAGGTCTGCCGGAAGTCCGCCGAGGTGATGGGCGTGCCGTCGGCGAACTTGACGCCGTCCTTGAGGGTGTACTTCCAGGTCTTGCCGCCGTCGGTGGTGGTGCCGGAGTCGGTGGCCAGGTCGCCGACGACCTCGTGGCCCACGCCCTTGTCGTCGGTCGACTTGTACCCGGTCAGGCCTCTGTGGAGCAGCGTGGCGAGCGAGCCCTCGTCGGAGACGTAGATCTGGCCCGGGTCGAGGTGGGCGTAGGAGTCACGCTGGAGCACCTCGAGCTTGCCGCCGGTCTTCGCTCCCGGCACCTCGGCCGCGGGGCCTGTCGAGTCCGACGCGTCGCCGAACTTGATGGACGCCTGCTGCGCCTGGGCATTCTTCTGGTCCTGCTTCTTGTCGTCTCCGCCGGTATCGCTGCCCCCCTTGCTGCAACCGGTGAGCACAAGAGCTCCGGCCGCGAGCACTGAGAGCGCCGAGTACGCCTGGCGTCCGCCCCTACTCATCACTGAATTTCCACCTATCTCTGGTGTCACCGGTACACAACGGGATATGCCGTGCGGTATTTCGGGCTCGGACGCCCACCCTGCGTCGGTCAGCGAGCCGTCTTCGGATCGAAGGCGTCACGGACCGAGTCCCCGAGCAGGTTGAAGGCCACGATGAAGATGATCATCGAGACACCGGGGAAGAACATGTAGGTGATGTCGTTCACCTGGACGAGCTCGGTGGAGGCCTTGGCGAACATCTGGCCCCAGTCCGGGGTGGGTTCGACGATGCCGACGCCGAGGTAGGACAGGCCCGCCTCCGCGGTCACGAACCCCGGCAGCATGTAGGTCGCCTGGACGAGGATCGGGGTGACCACGTTCGGCAGGATCTCCTTGCGGATGATCCGCCAGGGCGAGGCCCCGCTGACCCGGGCCGCCTCGATGAACTCCCGTTCCCGCAGGGCCAGCGAGGTGCCGCGCAGGATGCGGGCGAGGCCCATCCAGCCGAGGAACCACTGCACCAGGATCAGGGCCAGCACCCGTACGAAGATGGGTGTCTCGTCGCGGGGGCTCACGAAGAGCGAGACCACCACCGGCATGCTGGCGATGAAGAACAGCTGGGCCGGGAAGGCGAGCAGGAAGTCGATGACCCGCCCGATCCAGTAGTCCGTCTTACCGCCGAGGTAGCCGGCCGCGACGCCGAGCAGGATGCCGGTCAGCACCGTCGCCAGCGTCACCACCACGGAGATGGTCAGCGAGGTGCGAATGCCGTAGATGAGCTTGGTGAACACGTCGTAGCCGTTGCCCGGTTCGAGGCCGAACCAGAAGTCGCTGCTGATGCCGCCGTTGGGCTGCACCGGCACACCCGCGCTGTCGAAGAGTTCGGGACGCTCGTCCGCGTACACGGTGTACGGGTTCTTGCCGTACAGCATCGAGATGAGCGGGGCGATCAGGGCGATCAGGAAGAAGAAGCCCACGACGTAGGCCGAGAGGACGCCGGTGCGGTCGCGCTTGAAGCGCATCCACATCAGCTGGCCGGGAGAGCGGCCTTCCAGCTTCGCGGCCTCGGTCTTGGTGTCGGGCTGGGGCCCGCCGTCGATGACGGCCAGCCTTCCGCCACCCTCAATGTCCGTAGGACTGGTCACAGTTCGTCCAATTCACAGGTCTGGTTGCGCCGAACCGGCGGCCGGCATGGGGGAGCACGGCCGCGGGGGCAGGATCCGAAGGCGTGTCAGGTCGTCCCGGGAGTTCCGGGAAACCCACAGCCGGACGCGCGTAGGCGAGCGACGGCGCTACGCGGCCGGCAGGTTCCTCAGAACCAACCGCCGGACGAACAGGGGCATTCGGGAACGGACGACGATGGAACCCACCTGGTGCTTGTGACACTGCACATGGGACCCCTCCTCATGACTTCACGTGTTCACCAACTGGAGAGGGCCCCTGTCTTCCCTCCGACACCCCTGACGGAGGGTCAGACGCCCCCTGGTGCTCGTGAGTCGGCGCTGTCCCCACAGCGCGAGACCCATTGACCCGAGCGGTACGCGGCTAACTATCTGCCATGAGCCAGGTGCCGACCACTGTCTTTAAATCTCAATTCAGTCACAGCTGATGCCAACTTCTTCCGAAAAATGGACAAACTGTTCGAGGGGAGAAGGCCGCGAAACGGACTTGTTACATGGCTATCGGGCGAGGATCTCCGCATGTCGGACACTGGCCGAACACCGCTCCCTCGCCGCCCTCGGAAAAAGGGTTGCAAAAAGCCCGGGTGCCCCCATGATGGGGGCACCCGGGCTCAGGTGTCCTGCGATCAGCCGTGCTTGGCACGGCTGGCGGTGCGGCCGCGCTCCTTCTGGTCGAGGACGACCTTGCGGATGCGAACGGCCTCCGGGGTCACCTCGACGCACTCGTCGTCACGGCAGAACTCCAGCGACTGCTCCAGGGAGAGCTTGCGCGGCGGGACGATCGCCTCGAACGAGTCGGCCGAGGACGACCGCATGTTCGTGAGCTTCTTCTCCTTGGTGATGTTCACGTCCATGTCGTCGGAGCGCGAGTTCTCGCCGACGATCATGCCCTCGTACACCTCGGTGCCGGGGTCGGTGAACAGCACACCGCGCTCCTGGAGGTTCGTCATCGCGAACGCGGTGACGGCACCGGCGCGGTCGGCGACGAGCGAGCCGTTGTTGCGGGTCGTCAGGACGCCGAACCACGGCTCGTGGCCCTCGTGGATGGAGTGGGCGATGCCGGTGCCACGCGTGTTGGTCAGGAACTCGGTACGGAAGCCGATCAGACCGCGGGACGGGACGACGAACTCCAGCCGGACCCAGCCCGAGCCGTGGTTGGACATGTTGTCCATCCGGCCCTTGCGCACGCCCATGAGCTGCGTGACCGCGCCCATGTGCTCCTCGGGGACGTCGATCGTCATGCGCTCGACCGGCTCGTGCACCTTGCCGTCGATGACCTGGGTGACGACCTGCGGCTTGCCGATGGTCAGCTCGAAGCCCTCGCGGCGCATCTGCTCGACCAGGATGGCGAGCGCCAGCTCACCACGGCCCTGGACCTCCCAGGCGTCCGGACGGTCGGTGTCCAGCACCCGGAGCGAGACGTTGCCGACCAGCTCGCGGTCGAGGCGGTCCTTGACCTGGCGGGCGGTGACCTTGCGGTCCTTGACCGCGGCCTTGTTGTCGGCGCCCTTGCCGGTGCCGCCACGGCCGACCAGCGGCGAGGTGTTGGTACCGATGGTCATCGAGATCGCGGGCTCGTCGACCGTGATCAGCGGCAGCGGGATCGGGTTCTCGGTGTCGGCGAGGGTCTCGCCGATCATGATGTCCGGGATGCCGGCGACCGCGCAGATGTCGCCCGGCCCCGCCATCTCGGCGGGCTTGCGGGTGAGCGCCTCGGTCATCAGCAGCTCGGTGATGCGCACGTTGGACATCGTGCCGTCACGCTTGATCCAGGTGACGGTCTGGCCCTTGCGCAGCTCGCCCTGCTCGACGCGGAGCAGCGCGATACGGCCGAGGAAGTTGTCGGCGTCCAGGTTGGTGACGTGCGCCTGGAGCGGGGCCGCCTCGTCGTACTCGGGGGCCGGGACGTGGGACAGGATCGTGGAGAAGAACGGCTCCAGGCTGTCGCTGTCCTGCGGGACCGTGCCGTTCTCCGGCTTCGTCAGCGAGGCGACGCCGTCGCGCGCGCAGGCGTAGACGATGGGGAACTCGATCTGGTCCTCGTCGGCGTCGAGGTCGAGGAAGAGGTCGTAGGCCTCGTTGACGACCTCGTCGATGCGCGAGTCGGGGCGGTCCGTCTTGTTGATGCACAGGATGACGGGCAGCTTGGCCTGGAGGGCCTTGCGCAGCACGAAGCGGGTCTGGGGCAGCGGGCCCTCGGACGCGTCGACGAGCAGCACGACCGCGTCCACCATCGACAGACCGCGCTCGACCTCGCCACCGAAGTCGGCGTGGCCCGGGGTGTCGATGATGTTGATGGTGACGACCTCGCCACCGTCCTTCGGGTGGTACTTGACGGCCGTGTTCTTGGCCAGGATCGTGATGCCCTTCTCACGCTCCAGATCGTTCGAGTCCATCATGCGGTCGTCGAGCGACTCTGCGGCGTGCGCGGCGAAGGCGCCGGCCTGCTTCAGCATGGCGTCGACAAGGGTCGTCTTGCCGTGGTCGACGTGGGCGACGATGGCGACGTTGCGGATGTCGTGGCGCGTGGCCATGAAGGCTTATCTCCCGGAGTTGAGGAAGGCCGGCGCGTACTTCGGTGTTACGCGGACCCTGCCGGGCTGAACACGCCACGGCCTCACCCCATGGTACGGGCACGAACCAGCAGCGGCTCGCCAGGCCGCCCCGGGACGGTGCGGAGCCCCGCCGCGCCTACTTCGCGGCCGGGCTCTGCGACACCTTCGCGCCCTTCTTCAGGAATCCCATGTCCTGGTACACGGGCGTCTGGAAACCGAAGGCGCCGACGTTCACCAGATCCTTCCTGGCGCCGACGATCTGCGGCCTCTGGTAGAGGGGCAGCGAGCCGGCGGCCGCCCAGATCCGGGAGTCCGCCTTCCGCAGCAGCCCGTCCGCCTCGTCCTCGTCCAGCGTGCCGAGCGCCTGGTCGAAGAGCTGGTCGACCTGGTCGGTGCCGACCCGCGTGTAGTTCTGCTCGACGTTCAGCGACCCGTCGGCGGCCGGTACCGGCTTGGCGTAGATCGGCCGCGCGTCGGTCGCGGGGAAGGGCGAGGACGGCCACGAGTACAGGGCCAGGTCGTACTGGCCGGACGCGATGTGGTCCTTGAAGTAGCTCTCGTCCGAGACCTTGGTGATCTCGGACTGGATCCCTACGGCGGAGAGCATCTGCCGGATCCGCTCGGCGACGTCCTGGAGCGTCTGCGAACCGGGTCCCGACGGCAGCACGAACCGCAGGGTCAGCGCCTGGCCGTCCTTGGCCAGCGGTGCGGCCGCGGCCTGCGGCCCCTTGGGGGCGGCCGTGCCCCTGGGCGCGTAGGCGCCGGGAGCGCCGTGGGCTTGGTCCTTCTGGTGGTCGCGGGTGTCCTTGTCGTCGGGCGACTCGGGGCTCTTGTCGTCCTCCCCGACGATGTACTGCCCGTCGCTCCCGCCGTCGCCGGACTCGTCGTCCTTGTCGCCCTTGCCGGTCTTGCCGCCGTTCCCGGTCTGGGCGCCGGCCGCCTTGTCCGGGGCCTTGACCGGTCCGCCGGCCACCCAGCCCGCGTCGGCGAGCAGGGCCTGGGCCTCGTGGGTGTCGAGGCCGCCGAGCGTCCCGCTGCCGTCCGCGTAGGCGGCCTGCCCCGACAGGGCCACGTGGCTGCCGACCGGCACCGCGGGCAGTCCGAGGGGGGTGAGCACCAGCTTGGCGAGGGTCTGCCGGTCGAGGGCGCGCGCCACGGCCCGGCGCACCCGCTCGTCGGCGAGGGGGCCCTCGGAGCCGTTCAGGGCGAGCTGGGTGTAGGCCGGCTCCAGGGACTTGCGGACCTGGACGTCGCGCAGCTCCTGCTGCTCCTCCAGCCACTTCGAGATGCTCTTGCGGAGCTTCTTGGGCCCCTTGGGCAGGTGCTTCCCGTCCATGCCGAGGGTCAGGGCCAGGGAGCGCAGCTTCTTCGCGGAGGTCTTGCCCGCGCCCTGCAGCGGAGCGCCGCCGCTGCCCTGGTCGCGTCCGGCGCTGATGATCCGCTGGGCCTCGGAGGGGTCGATGTCGGCGGCGTCGACGGTGCCGGCGGCGAGCGCGGTGGCGCGCTTGTCCCGGTCCACGGCGTGCAGGTCGATCTCGTCGAGCTTGGCCGGGCGGCCCCACCAGCGCGGGTTGCGGGTGAGGACGACGTCCTTCTTGGCGGTGTCGACCTTGTCGACCTTGAAGGGTCCGGCGGAGAGGGCGAGCTTGCGCCGGGCGCCGTCGTTGAAGGCGTCCGGGGTGCCCATGACCTCCTTGGGGTAGAGCGGCGAGAACAGTGACTTCCAATCGGTGTAGGGCCGCTCGAAGGTGACCCGGACCTCCAGGTCGTTGGCGCCGCGCTCGATCTTGGCGATGCGGTCGTAGCCGGCGTTGCGGGCGGTCCAGTAGGCGGAGTCCTTGCCGGACAGGGCGCGCCACTGGGCGGCGAAGTCGGCCGCGCCGATCTCCCGGCCGTCGCTCCAGACGGCCTGCTGGTTGAGCTTGTAGAGGACGACCTGGCGCGGCTCGGTCTCGATGACCTTCGCGGACTCCAGGTAGTCGGCGTCACGGACCGCGCGGCCGGTGGCGTCGATGGTGAACATCGACGGCAGGACGGCCTGGGCGACCCGGGTGGTGCCGGCGTCGGCGTCGGCCTGGAAGGTGTTGAGCGTCTCCGGTACGGCGTCCACGGCCCACTTCAGGGTGCCGCCCTCGGCGACCGCGTCTCGGGCGGCGGCCGCGACGTCCTGCCCCGCCAGCGGCTTGCTCCCCTCGTCGTCGGAGCCGCAGCCCGCGAGGAGGGGCACGGCGAGCGCGCCGGCGGCCAGGAACGTGACGGAACGCATGACCGCACTGCGGCCAGGCCTGGGTCCGACGCCGTGGTGGGACATCTCTGCTACCTCCGGGAGGCCCGGTGACACGGGTGAGGTCTGTTCACATATGGGGGTATTTTGGAGTTGATCACATGTACGTCAGAAGTACGGACCCACTGAAAGGGACGGGGCCGGTCGGCCGGGGACGACACGGCCGCCCGCGCCGCCAAAGCCCACCCGTGCGGCCCAACGCCCGCCCGTGGAGCACGGGCCGGCGGCACCGTCGCGGCGCCCGTCCCGGCGCGCCCGGAGCGTGTGCGGGCGCGCGGGGCAGGTGTGCAATCCGCCAATCCCTGCACACGCCTTCACACCGGCAGGTGTGACGCGCAACACTCGCAGGCGCATGAACGTTGCCGCCTTGGACACCGAAGTCCGCGGAAGTGAGGTCACGTCATGTCCGTGCACGACGACCTGACGTCAGTACAGCGCTGTCTGGACGACCTGAACCGGTCCGTCGGCCGCCTGGAGCAGCAGCTCGGGCGCGGCGGGCTGGAGATGCGCCGCGTCCGCGCCGACGCCGATCACCTGCGCGAGAGCGTCGCGCTGCTGCGGGAGGCGGCCAGCACCCGCGCCCCGGTCGAGCGCCCCGAACTCGTCACCATCTCCGACGACCCCTACGACATCAACCTGTGGACGGACACGGACGACGAGGGTCTCGGCGCCCGCGACCGGCGCGCCCCGTAGGAGGCGTTCCGGCACCCGCCGACAGGCGCGCTGCCCGCAGGCCCCGCCCCCGAACCGACCGGAGTCATCCATTGGCCACTGGTACGGAACCACATCCGAAGAGCGGCGGCGTACGCGCCCGTACGCGCGCCGCGATCTCCGCCCCGCACCTGCGGACCGACCGCTGGTGGCTGGCGCCCGCCGTCACCGCGGCCGGTCTGTTCGCGTTCATCGTCTACTCGACCTGGCGGGCCTTCGCCAACGCCCACTACTACGCGGCGCCGTACGTCTCGCCGTTCTACTCGCCCTGTCTGGCCGACAACTGCAGATCCATGCCCTCGGGGCCCAACGCCGGCCTCTTCGGCGACTGGTGGGCGGTCTCACCGGCGATCATCATCCTGGTCTTCCCGCTGGGCTTCCGGCTGACCTGCTACTACTACCGCAAGGCGTACTACCGCAGCTTCTGGGCGTCCCCGCCGGCCTGCGCGGTGGCCGAACCGCACGCGACGTACTCCGGTGAGACCCGCTTCCCGCTGATCCTGCAGAACCTCCACCGGTACTTCTTCTACTTCGCCCTGCTGGTCGCCTGCGTGCTGACCTATGACACGGTGCTGTCCTTCCGCGACTCCCACGAGAACTGGGGTCACATGGGGCTCGGCACCCTGGTCTTCCTGGTCAACATCGTGCTGATCTGGGCGTACACGCTCTCCTGCCACTCGTGCCGGCACATCGTCGGCGGCAAGCTCAAGCACTTCTCCCGGCACCCCGTGCGCTACAAGGCGTGGCAGTTCGTCGGCAGGCTCAACAACCGGCACATGCAGCTCGCCTGGGCGTCGTTGGTGAGCGTCGCGCTCGCCGACTTCTACGTCTACCTGCTCGCGTCCGGTGTCTTCGACGATCCGCGATTCTTCTAGTGAGTGGGGCCTTCTGATGGCAGCGGTGGAGCGGCAGCAGTGGGATGTCGTGGTCGTCGGAGCGGGCGGCGCCGGACTGCGCGCCGCGATCGAGGCACGCGAGCGGGGTGCCCGTACGGCGGTGATCTGCAAGTCGCTGTTCGGCAAGGCGCACACGGTGATGGCCGAGGGCGGCATCGCGGCGGCCATGGCCAACGCCAACGAGCACGACAACTGGCAGGTCCACTTCCGTGACACCCTGCGCGGCGGCAAGTTCCTCAACCAGTGGCGGATGGCCGAGCTGCACGCCAGGGAGGCCCCGGACCGGGTCTGGGAGCTGGAGACCTGGGGCGCCCTGTTCGACCGCACCAAGGACGGCAGGATCTCCCAGCGCAACTTCGGCGGCCACGAGTACCCGCGTCTCGCGCACGTCGGCGACCGCACCGGCCTGGAACTGATCCGGACCCTCCAGCAGAAGATCGTCTCCCTCCAGCAGGAGGACCGCGAGGAGACCGGCGACTACGAGTCCCGGCTGAAGGTGTTCCAGGAGTGCACGGTCACCCGGATCCTCAAGGACGGCTCGCGCGTCTCCGGCGTCTTCGCCTACGAGCGGGAGTCCGGCCGCTTCTTCGTCCTCGAAGCGCCCTCCGTGGTGATCGCGACCGGCGGCATCGGCAAGTCCTTCAAGGTGACGTCGAACTCCTGGGAGTACACCGGCGACGGGCACGCGCTCGCCCTGCTGGCCGGGGCGCCGCTGCTCAACATGGAGTTCGTGCAGTTCCACCCGACGGGCATGGTCTGGCCGCCGTCGGTGAAGGGGATCCTGGTCACCGAGTCGGTGCGCGGCGACGGCGGGGTGCTGCGCAACTCCGAGGGCAAGCGGTTCATGTTCGACTACGTGCCGGACGTCTTCAAGGAGAAGTACGCCGAGTCCGAGGAGGAGGGCGACCGCTGGTACGAGGACCCGGACCACAACCGGCGTCCCCCCGAACTGCTCCCCCGTGACGAGGTGGCCCGCGCGATCAACTCCGAGGTCAAGGCGGGCCGCGGCTCCCCGCACGGCGGGGTCTTCCTGGACGTGTCGACCCGGATGCCCGCCGAGGTGATCCGGCGCCGGCTGCCCTCCATGTACCACCAGTTCAAGGAGCTGGCGGACGTCGACATCACCGCGGAGGCCATGGAGGTCGGGCCGACCTGTCACTACGTGATGGGCGGGGTCGCGGTGGACTCCGACACGGCGGCCGCGCGGGGGGTGCCCGGACTGTTCGCGGCCGGCGAGGTGGCCGGCGGGATGCACGGCTCCAACCGGCTCGGCGGCAACTCCCTGTCCGACCTGCTGGTGTTCGGACGCCGGGCGGGCTGGCACGCGGCCGACCACGCGGCGGGCCTCGACGCCCGCCCGCGCGTGGACGACGAACAGGTCGACGCGGCGGCGGCCGAGGCGCTGCGGCCGTTCTCGGCCGAGGGCCAGGACCCGGACTCCGGCCCGCCGGAGAACCCGTACACGCTCCACCAGGAACTCCAGCAGGCCATGAACGACCTGGTCGGCATCATCCGCCGGGAGGCCGAGATGGAGCAGGCCCTGGAGCGGCTCGCCGCGCTGCGGGTGCGGGCCCGCCGGGCCGGGGTGGAGGGCCATCGCCAGTTCAACCCGGGCTGGCACCTGGCCCTGGACCTGCGGAACATGCTGCTGGTCAGCGAATGCGTGGCCCGTGCGGCCCTGGAACGCACCGAGTCCCGGGGCGGCCACACCCGCGAGGACCATCCGACGATGGACCGCCGCTGGCGCCGGATCAACCTGCTCTGCCGGCCGGCCGAGCCGGTGCACGGCCCGGAGGCCGCCGACCCGGCGCACGGCCGGATCGAACTCGTCCGCGAGACCACCGAACCCATCCGCGCCGACCTGCTCGCCCTCTTCGAGAAGGAGGAGCTGGTCAAGTACCTCGCCGAAGAGGAGCTGTACGAATGAGCGGCTACACGGCCCACTTCAGGGTCTGGCGGGGCGACGCCGAGGGCGGCGGCCTGGAGGACTTCGACGTCGAGGTGAACGAGGGCGAGGTGGTCCTGGACATCATCCACCGCATCCAGGCCACCCAGGCCAACGACCTGGCGGTCCGCTGGAACTGCAAGGCGGGCAAGTGCGGTTCGTGCTCGGCGGAGATCAACGGCCGCCCGCGCCTGATGTGCATGACCCGGATGTCCGTCTTCCGACGGGACGAGACCCTCACGGTCACCCCGCTGCGCGCCTTCCCGGTGATCCGCGACCTGGTCACGGACGTCGGGTTCAACTACCAGAAGGCCAGGGAGATCCCGTCGTTCGTGCCGCCCGCCGGGGTGGGCCCCGGCGAGTACCGGATGGTCCAGGAGGACGTGGACCGCTCGCAGGAGTTCCGCAAGTGCATCGAGTGCTTCCTGTGCCAGGACACCTGCCACGTGGTGCGCGACCACGAGGAGAACAAGACGGCGTTCGCCGGGCCGCGCTTCCTGATGCGGGTCGCCGAGCTGGACATGCACCCGCTGGACGCGGCCGAGGCCTCCGGCCTGGACCGCAAGCGCACGGCCCAGGACGAACACGGTCTCGGCTACTGCAACATCACCAAGTGCTGCACGGAGGTGTGCCCCGAGGGCATCCACATCACCGACAACGCGCTGATCCCGCTGAAGGAGCGGGCCGTGGACCGCAAGTACGACCCGCTGGTGTGGCTCGGCTCGAAGATCAGGAGGCGCCCCGCAGAAGGCTGAGCACCTGCCGGAGGTTGGACTCGGCGATGTCCCGCATCGGTTCGCGGTCCGGGAAGTCGCCGTCCAGCAGCCGGAGCGGTCCGGCGACCAGGTTGAGGTGCATCGCCAGCCGGTACAGCCGCATCCGGTCCTCGTCCAGCTCGGCGGTGCGCAGCACGTCGTAGGCGGGCCCGAAGCGCAGTCGCAGGAAGACGTGCTCCCATTCGGCGTCGAAGTACATGAGGCCCTCGATGTCGATGAGCGCGGGATCGCCCTCCTCGGTCACCAGGACGTGGTCCGGCCCGAGTTCGCCGTGCACGAGGGAGGTGCTGTCGCGCGGCTCCACCGCGTCGTACAGCTCCCGGACCCGCTCCGCCAGCGGCAGGCCGACCTCCCGCACCCGGGGGTCCCGCCCGGCCAGTTCCTCGATGTCGCGCACGGCGCGGTCCGCGACGACCTGCTCGCAGGAGCTGCCGAGCGGCTCGCCGCCCTCCTCGACCAGGGCGGCCTTGCCGTATCCGGGGGCGGTGCACTCACGGAGCACGCCGAGCGTGCCGGCCAGCCGGGCCAGCGGCACCCGGGCCGCGCCGGGGTCGCTGCGCAGCAGCGTCTCCAGGCTGCCGCCGCGGATGTCCTCGACGACCGCGGCGAACACCGGCAGGTGCTCGGCCTCCTCGTCGGCGAACAGCAGCCGCGGGGTGCGCACGCCCAGCTCGGTCAGCCGGTCGTGGGCGGACAGGAAGAGGCCGAGCCCGGAGGCGTGCGCGAACGGGTCGCGGATGTCGGCGTCGGCGGCACCCCAGTAGTCCTCCTCCGGGGACCAGACGTAGGCGATCGCCGTCCTGCCGTTGTCCAGGGCGAGCCGGTAGACGCCTTTCTTGGAGCCGCCGCGCAGCCGGGTGACGGCGGCGGGGGCACGGCCGAGGGCCTCGCGGGCGAGCGGAGCGAGGTCGTCACGGGTCAGGTGGGCACGAGCGGTTGTCATGACGTACGGACCCAGTCCTTCCGATAAGAGGTCCAGTCATCCTCGGTGGCGGCGAAGTCGACGTACAGGGCGACGCCGAAGGTAGCGCGATCCGCGTCCGTGCGGGACAGTCCCAGCCGAACCCCTCGCACGGCGGCCGGCACGGTCTCGGCGCGCGCCCAGTGCCCGAAGCGGTTCTCGTGGAAGAAGGGCAGACCCATCAGGAGGTCGGTGTCCGCCGGGGTGACCTCCAGCGCGAGGCTGGTCTGCTGCGCGACATAGCCGCCGTACAGGCTCTGCGACGGCTGCATCGTGTCGTACGACATCACCGCGATCTGGTCCACACGGCGTGCGACTTGCCCGAAATACTCTTGTGACCACCATTTGGGATGGCCGGTGACAGTACCCCAGAAGGAGTGAAAGGCGGGGAGCGGGTCGATCTGGTGTGCGGCGACCGACAGCAGCGGGGTGACCGGCCGCAGCGCGTCCAGGAGGGCCAGGAAGTCGCGGTCGCCGGAGTGCATCGGCTCCAGGTCGAAGTGGACCCCGTCGAAGCCGGCGGCGATCACCTGCCGGGCGGAGGCGACGACGGCGGCCCGCGTCCCCGGCTTCTCCAGATGCATGGCGTCCGGCTTCTCGGGGGCGACCTCGTCGCCGAGCCAGGCCTGGACGCGCACGCCGGGCAGTTTTCGATGCACGGCCGTTATCAGCCAACGGGCCTTGGGGTAGTCCGTTCTGGGCAGCGTGCCGTTGTGTTCCAGTGGTCCGGCATGGACGTAGAGGTCGCGTATGCCGGTGTCCGCGAGCCGGGCGGCGAGGGCGGTGACGTCGGCGTCGGTCCTGCGGCCGTCGACCCAGGCGTGGCCGAGCCAGAGGGCGTCCTTGCCGCGGGTGCCGGTGCCTGGTGCCGGGTCGCCGGTGTAGTTGACGCGGAGGGCGGTCTCGGCGGTGAGGAGAGGCAGGACCAGGACCAGGACGACGGCGATCACGATCCGCCTGAGCCGGCGGATCCGGGCGATCCTCCTGCGGACGCCGGGCGCCTCCGGTGCGCCCTCCCCGCCGGCCGGGGCCTCCTCCTGCCGTACCGGTCCGGATTCCGTCGCCATCGGCCGTCCTCCCGTCGTCGCCGCCCGGCCGCCCTCGCCCCGGTCGCGGTGCCGGTCCGCTGCCCATACGCTCCGGAATGTGACGTCATCCTTGATCCGGGGCCGTCCGAGGCACGCCACCGGCCACATAGGGGTGCGGGTGGGGCACGCCGTGCTGGGCGGGGTGAGCGGGGCGGTCTGGCTGGTGTTGCCGTTGATGACGACCCACGCCGAAGATCCGGTTCCCGCCGCGGCGCGCGAGCCGGTCGCCGCGGCCCGGGCGGACGGGGCGTCCACCTCCGACTACGTCATGCCGCTGGTGGCGGTGGCCGCCGCCGGCGCGCTCGGCGGCTACGGATACGTGCGGCGGGTGCGGCGGGCCCGCACCCGGACCACGCCCGGCATCGTCCCCGCCGTCCCGCCGGCGCCGTCGTCGGCCGACGTCGAGCGGCAGGCCCGCGCCGCGCTGGTCCTCGCCGACGACTGCGTGCGCACCAGCCGGGAGGCGCTCGGGTACGTCGACGGCGGCGACCGCCTCACGCGGGCGCTGGAGGCGGCCGGGACCGAGCTGTCCGCCGCGTTCGCGATATGGCGGCGGCACGAGGAGGGGATACCCGCGGACGGCACCGGCCGGCGGCAGGCGCTGGCCGGGGTGGTGGGGCGGTGCGCGGAGGCGGGGCGGCAACTGGACGCGGCGGCCGAGGGGTTCGACGCCGCGTGGGGTGCGGGCAACGCGCTGGCGGTGGCCGAGGGGCGGTTCCGGGAACTGGCCGCGCGCACGGCCGGGGTGGCGGACACGCTGTCCCGGGCCGCCGGACGGTACGGGAACGGGGCCGTCGGCGCCGTGATGGGGTACGTCGAACAGGCCAAGGACCGGCTGGTGTTCGCGACCGGACGGCTCAACCGGGCCCGCCGGGACGCCGACTCGGGCGACGACGAGGGGGCGCGCCGTCAGGTGCACGCCGCCGAGGGGGCGGTGGCACAGGCCGGGGTGCTGCTGGGCGGGGTGGCCCGGCTCGCGGCGGACCTGCGCGGCGCGGAGGGGGTGCTGCCGGCCGCGCTCACCGGGGCGGAGGCCGAACTGGCGGGTGTCCGGGCGACCGCCTCGCCGTCCCGCGTCTCCCACGCCGACACCGTGCTGGCCGCGGTACGCGAGGAGCTGACCGGCGGCCCGTACGACACGCTGGACGCGCTGCGCCGGGTGGTGCGGGCGGTGGAGGGCGCCGGGGGCGGGCGGTCCGGGGTGATCGCCACCGGGGCGGAGCTGGTGGCGCGGAGCGCGCTGCGGGCGGCGGACGACTTCGTGGGGGTGCACCGGGGGGCGGTGGGCGCGGAGGCGCGGGCGCTGCTGGCTCAGGCGCGGCGGGCGGCGCCCTCGGACGCGGACCGGCTGGCGCGGCGGGCCCGTGAGCTGGCGGAGCGGGACGTACGCGCCCGGGGCAACCCGTACGCCGGGGAGGCGGCCCATGAGGGCGGGCTCGCGGGGGCGGTGCTGGGGGGCGTGCTGCTCGGCGAGGAGGCGGACGGGGGTCCGGTGGTGACGTTCGGCGGGCCCGAGACCCGGGTGCGAACGGGCTGACGCCCACGGGGGTACCCCGCCGGCCACCGGGCGCCCGCGGGTACACGGCGGCCGTTCGCGCAGTTCCCCGCGCCCCTGACGGGGCGCCCCCTCAGGGGCGCGGGGAACTGCGCGAGAAACCCCCACAGCGCCGCACCCGCGAACAGACCGTGAACGCCCCCCTCAGGGGCGCGGGGAACTGCGCGGGCAACCCCCACGGCGCCGCACCCGTGAACCGGCCGTGGCCACCCCCGGGGGGCGCGGGGTCAGAACAGGCTCAGCAGGGCCTCCGCCGGGTCGGTCAGCCCTGTTTCGCCGTCCGGCAGGGGAAGTTCGAACCACACCGTCTTCCCGCGGGGCGTCCGCCGCGAGCCCCACGCCGCGCTCAGCAGCCCGACCAGCTGCAGCCCCCGCCCCCCCTCGTCGGTGTCACGGGCGCGCCGCCGCCGGGGCTGGACCAGACCGGAGTCCCACACCTCGCACACCAGCGTCCGGTCGAGCAGCAGCCGCAGCCGTATCTCCCCCTCGCCGTACCGCAGCGCGTTGGTGACCAGCTCACTGACCAGCAGCTCGGCCGTGTCGACCAGCGGCTCCAGGTCCCAGCCGAGCAACCGTCCGCGCGCGTACTCCCGGGCGCGGCCCACGCTGCGCGGCTCGCGCGGCAGCGTCCAGTCGCCGACCGACTCCACGGGCAGCCCCTGGACACGTGCCATCAGCAGCGCGATGTCGTCCTCGCCGTGGTGCGTGTCGAGGGTGTTCAGGACGTGGTCGCAGACGTCCTCAAGGGGCTGCGAGGGGTCGGTGAGGGCTCCGACGAACGCCTGGAGCCCCTCGTCCAGGGGATGGTCGCGGGACTCGACGAGGCCGTCCGTGTAGAGGGCGAGGAGCGCCCCCTCGGGGAGTTCGACCTCGACCTCCTCGAAGGGCTCGCCGCCGACGCCGAGCGGCATGCCGGGCGGCACGTCGAGCATCAGCGCGTCCTCGCCCGGTTCCACCAGGACCGGCGGCAGGTGGCCGGCGTTGGCGAACGTGCAGCGCCGGGTGACGGAGTCGTAGACCGCGTACACGCAGGTCGCCAGGTACACCTCGGAGAGGTCGGCGTCGCGGGGCTGGCGGCCCGTCCGGGTGGCCTGCTGGACGCCGCCGGGGGTGCCGAGGCCGCGGGCGATCTCGTCCAGCGCCGAGAGGACCTCGGCCGGTTCGAGGTCGAGCAGGGCCAGCGTGCGGACGGCGGTGCGCAGTTCACCCATGGCGACGGCCGCGCGCAGGCCGCGGCCCATGACGTCGCCGACCACCAGCGCCGTGCGGTGGCCGGGGAGTTCGATGACGTCGAACCAGTCGCCGCCGACCTCGGTCGCCGCGTTGCCCGGCAGGTAGCGGCAGGCGATGTCGAGGCCGGACGCCTCGGGGTCGCCGGGCGGCAGCAGGGACCGCTGCAGTATCAACGCGCGTTCGTGCTCACGGCGGTACAGGCGCGCGTTGTCGATGCAGACCGCGGCGCGTGCGGCCAGTTCGACGGCGAGATCGCGGTCGCGGTCGCCGAACGGCTCGCTGCCCTTGGTGCGGGCGAACTGGGCGAGGCCGACGACCGTGTCGTGGGCGACCATCGGGACGGCGAGGGTGGACTGGACGAGCCCGCCCTCCTCGGCCGGCACGTGCTGCGGGCGGGCGGTGCGCAGGGCGTCCGCGCACGGCGAGTTGAAGGGGTAGTGGTGGACCGCGCCGACGGCGACCGGGGCGCCGCCGCCCACGAAGGGCGCGTCGGAGACCGCGCTGGCGAACGCGACCCGGCGCAGCTCCGCGCTCCCGTCGGAGTGGCCGGGCGGCCGCTCGTCGCCCGCCAGCAGGCCCTGGTAGAGGTCGACGGTGGCGAGGTCGCAGAAGCCGGGCACGACCACGTCGAGGAGTTCGCGGGCGGTGGTCTCCAGGTCGAGGGAGTTGCCGATGCGGGCGCCGGCCTCGTTGAGGAGGGCGAGATTGCGCCGGGCGGCGGCGGCCTCGCGGGCGGCGGCGCGGCGGGCGGTGATGTCCAGGCCGAGCCAGGCGATGCCGATGGGCCGGCCGGTGCCGCTGTGCACCCGGTAGAGGTTGATGGACCAGTGCCGGCGCTCCTCGGAGCCCGGCACGAAGCCCGTGACGTGCATGTCCGTGATGGAGTTGCCGGTCTCCAGGACCCGTCGCATGGTGGCCGCGACCCGCTCGGCCTCCGAGCGCGGCAGATAGTCGTGGACGCCCTTGCCGCGGTGGTCGTCGGGGCTGCCGCCGAAGATCGAGGAGAACCGCACGTTGGCCCGGCGGATCCGCAGGTCGGGGTCGATCAGCAGGAAGCCGAACGGAGATTGACCGAATATCGACTGCGAGGCGGCGAGGTCGGTCTCGATGCTGCGCAGGGTGCGGACGTCGACCACGATGCACACGGCCGCGTTCTCGCCCTCGGAGGTGCGGGTGGGCATGACGTAGACCTCGGCGAGGCCTTCCTCGCCGCGGTCGCCGTCCGGCGTGTCGGGCATCCGGAAGGGGACCACGCCGGTCCACTCCCGCCCGTCCAGGATCTCGGCCATCTTCCGCTGGCCGCGTTCGCGCAGGTCGGAGTCGACGAACGCCTCGATGGGGTCCATGCCGACGGCACGCTCCGCGGGGATGCCGAAGAGCTGCTCGGCGCGCAGGCTCCACTGGTCGACCAGGCCGCCGGCGCCGATGGAGAACGAGGCGACCTTGATGTAGTCGTAGATCGAGCCGGGTGGGCTGCTCTGCCACACGGCGTCGCCCGGGGCCGCGGTCGCCTCCGCGGTCCCTGCCCTCGCGCCGTCCGACGGGTCCTCGGACTCCGTGGCCTCAGCTGGTATCTCGCTCACGCGAACCGTCCCCTCCAGCTCACCGCATCCGGCACCGGTCACCGGAGGCGGCTGCCCGCAGTATCCAGCACTACGGCGCCGCCTGACACGGTGTTCACGATCACAGCACGGTCCCGACGTTTTCCGGACCGGTCCGTGACAACACTTCCAGTCTTCTAACCAGGGAACACGCCCCCGAACCACCCGTTCCGGCACCCGTTCCGAGGCCACTCCCGAGAGTGGACGACGTAGCACTGCGTGTACACCCCTGTCACGCCGTCCGGCCGGGAACCGCCAGCTCGAACCAGACGGTCTTGCCGGTGCCGCCGGGCCGGGTCCCCCAGCTCCGCGAGGACCCGGCGACCAGTTGGAGGCCGCGGCCGCTCTCGTCGTCGGGCCCGGCGGCGCGCTCGCGGGGCGGGTCGGGGAGCGGGTCGGAGACCTCCACCCGGAGGGTGTCGGCGAGGTCGGCGGGGCGGACCAGGCGGACGCCGATGGGGCCGGTGGCATGTCTGAGCGAGTTGGTGACCAGCTCGCTGACCAGCAGGGCGGTGAGGTCGGCGAGGGTGCCCAGGCCCCAGCCGGCCAGTTGGTCACGGACCGCGGTCCGGGCCGTGCGCACGGCGCCCGGTTCCGCGGGAAAGGTCCACTCGACGGTGCCACCTTCGGTGTCGATCACACCGATCACTTCCCAGTCGCTTCCCCGGTGACGAGCCCGGACCTGTCCGGTTTCATGGGGTTAATGGGCACATACCCGATTACTGGGGGGCAGTACCGCGCGGGAGGGTGCACTGTGGCACGAACGGCTTACGCCGGCGGGCGAGCGCCCCGAGGGGCGGGGAGCTGCGGACGCCGGGCAGCCGGCGGCGCGCGGCGGCCGGTCGCACGCCCCTATCCGGCGGTGTTCCGCACCGCTTCCAGCAGGCCGGCCACCTCGCGCACCGCCGGCACGTCCTGGTCGAGCCAGTCCACGTCCCAGAGTTCGTCCGGGGCCAGCCAGCGCAGGCGGTCGTGGTCCTGGAGGGGTTCGGGGGCGGCGGAGCCGGAACGCAGGCGGACGGTCCACACCCGCAGGACGTACGGTTCCCGCAGCGGCCACTCCCCCGGCACCCGGGCCACGGCCTCGGCGGCGACGCCCAACTCCTCGCGGAGTTCGCGCACCAGGGCGGCTTCGGGGCTCTCACCGGGCTCCACCTTGCCTCCGGGCAGTTCCCAGCGGCCGGCCAGGTCCGGGGGCGCGCTGCGGCGGGCGGCGAGCAGGCGGCCGGCGTCCAGCAGGGCGGCCGCGACCACCACGATCCGTTCACTCATGGCCCGGAGCCTACGGGGAGGCGGTGGGGACGTCAGTTGCGCGTGCCGCCACCGCTGCCGTTGGCGAAGCCGATGCGCTCGACCCAGTAGAGCTGCTTGTGCCCGCGGTCGTCGAGGCTGTCGGCGATCTTCTGCGCCTCGGCCCGGGTCGCGTACCGGCCGACCCGGTAGCGATTGCCGTTGTCGTCCTGCCGTATGACGAGCCACGGGAGAGAGACCGTGCCTTCCGTCATCGCGCCCCTCCGTCTCTCCCGGCTCCCGCCCGTCCCCGCCCAGCCAAGGAAACCGCACTCCGCATATGCCCGAGCGTACGCCTAACCTTCACGCAGCGAATACGCCTTTTCACAAAGAGGTACGCAACCAGCCAGAACGGCGGGGGCGCACGATGACGAGTGCGCCGTGCGCAGAGGCGGTGTCCCGCGTCGCGGGCATGCCGTGGAGAGGCCGGACGACCTGGGAGAACGGCCGGATCGCGACGGCCCGGTCCGGATCCCGACAGAGACGGTGAAGTCGTCAACTACCGCGAGGGTGTGCGCTACTTCACGGGCAGGTGGTACGCGACGCGGTAGCGGTCGGCGGGGATGACGACGTCCGCGGTCTCCACCGCGCGGCCGGAGGCGTAGTACGTCCGCTGGATCACCAGCACCACGTGGCCGGGGACGCCGCCCAGGGTGAGCAGTTCCTCGGCGAGGCCGGGGCGGGCGCCCACCTCCTCGGTGACGTTGTCCACGATGACGTCGATGGCCCGCATCCGCTCGACCACGCCCATGCCGCCCAGGGGTCCCTCCTCGGGCAGCATCACGGGGGTGCGGCCGGTGACGGCGAGGGGCTCCCAGGAGGTGGAGAGCATCATCGGCTCGCCCGCGTCCCGGAACAGGTAGCGGGTGCGCATCACCCGGTCACCGGTCTGGATGCCGAGCCGTTCGGCGATCACGGCGCCGGCCAGGGCCTGTTCGCTGCTGGACTCCCAGGTGCCGCGCGCGGCCGCCTCCGACTGCTCCTGGCGGAACGGGGTGGCGCCGCCGACCGGGCGGAACCCGGAGCGGGCCACCCGCCGGGGCACCGGCCGCTCCCGCACGTAGGTGCCGGAGCCGGAGCGGCCCTCGACCAGCCCCTCGGCCATCAGTACCTTGCGGGCCTCCAGGGCGACGGTGTCGGAGACGCCGTACTCCTCGCGGATGCGGGCCTGGGAGGGCAGCCGGGTGTGCGGGGGCAGCGAACCGTCGGCGATCTTCTTGCGGAGATCACCCGCGACTCGCAGATACGCCGGCTGTTCACCGAAAGTCACAGGCCGCTCCCATCAGGTTGTACAGACAGCAACAGCCTGGCAACCGTGGGTTCCGCCGTGCAAGCAAAGGCCAGAGAATCACTCGATGTGATGACACGCGGCCCGGAAACGCTTTACGCAGGCACTTTCTCCCCGCTATGGCCGTGATCACACCTGCATGCCGGAGCCACTTCCCTCGCCCCCGGAGTCGCCGCCGCCGTCCTCGTAGGCGGGCGGGACCGTGAAGAGGCCCAGAGCATCGCGCACCGTCACCGTACGGTGCGGATCGATCAGCTTGTACCCCTTGTCATAGTGCGTGTAGAAGGCGTCGGCATCCGTCGCCTTCGCCGCCTTCGCCCACTCCGCGCGCGCCCTGTCGAGGCCTGCGGCGAGGGCGTGGACCGGCTGCTCGGTCCGCGCGGACCACTCGTACGAGCGCAGCATGGCGGCCTGCTTGCCGAGGGCCGTGGAGACCCGGCCCGCCCACGCCTTGTTGCCGGGCAGGTCGTCCTCGACGTACGCGGAGTCCGGCGCGGTGTCCAGGGCGGCGTTCAGCAGGTGCGCGGCCTTGAGGTAGGCAACCTGTTCGGGGGCGTAGGAGTCGGCGCCCGCGTGGTAGGAGCTGGTGAGCTTCTTCCCCTTCGTGGCACTGCCGAAGGCGCAGATCACGCTGCGGTCGCCGGTGGCCCAACTGTCCTCGCTGGGCGTGAAGTAGTACACGGCGACGTCGTCGGGGACGGCCCACAGGTCGAAGGCGTAGGTGTCCTCCAGGGCGTAGCAGCGGCGGTCCGCGGACGTGCCGGACGCGTCGTCGCCCGGGTAGCCGGTGCCCTTGAGGTCGTAGGTGGCGAAGACCTCGCCGTCGTGCGCGTCGTCGCAGCCGACGTGCGTGACGTGGCTGACCAGCTCGCCGGTGAGGGCGCCGCCGGGGGTGTCGAAGCAGTCGCCGGTGGACAGCGAGAGGCTGGAGCTCTCGCTCGCGCCCTCCTTGACGCCCCGCCAGAAGTCGCCGGCGCCGCCGGTCACGAGCGCCAGCACCACCACGGCGAGTCCGGCCGCGGAGAGCAGCGACCCGACGACCGCCATCGCCCTGCCGCGCTCACCGCGCCTGCGGATCTGGCTCAGGGCGACCAGTCCCAGCACCAGCCCGACCCCCGGCAGGCAGCACAGCAGCCCGAGCACGAGGGAGGCGATGGCGAGGCCGTTGACGGGCGCCGGGACGGCGTAGGGGCCATAGCCCTGCCCCCAGGGCTGGTACGGCGACGGGTACGGCGGCTGCGGCCCGTACGGCCCCTGCGGGTACTGCGGCTGCGGGTACTGCGGGTACTGCGCCGGGCCCGCCTGCGGCGGCTGGTAGGGCCCTTGCGGCTGCTGGGGGCCGGGGGGCGGAGGTATGGACACCGGTACCGTGCTTCCTGAGGGGGCGTCTGGCCGCGTGTGACGGACGGCTGAACTGACGTACGACTGCGCGCATCGTAAGCGCGCCGCGAACGGGGGCGGAACGAGGGCGGGCGCCGCGGTCGCGCACGTCACCGTCCGGGCCGGTCCCTGCCGCCACCGGCCGAGTACTCCTGGGAGGACGACGAATGAACGAGACCGTCGGCGCCGCCAACGCGCTCACCGCGGCGTGGGCGCAGCGGACCAGAGGGGGGACGGTCTTCTCGGCCGCCGGCGTCTGGCCGCTGCTGGCCTTCCTCGCCGACGGGGCGGAAGGCCCCGCCCGGGACGAACTGACCCGCGCGGTCGGCCTGCCGCCCGACCAGGCCGCGGCCGGTGCCCGGGAGTTACTGGCCGGGCTCGCCTCGATGCACGGTGTCGGGGCGGCCCTGGGACTGTGGACCGACCGCGCGCTGGAGCTGCGCGAGCCGTGGGCGGCCGGACTGCCCGCCGACGCGCACGGGGTGCTCGGCGCCGATCCCGCGGCCTCCCAGGAGGCGCTGGACGCCTGGGCGGCCAGGCGTACCGAGGGGCTGGTCGGCCGGATGCCGGTCAAGCTGACGGAGGGCGCGCGCCTGGTGCTGGCGACCGCGCTGGCCCTGCACACCGACTGGCGGCAGCCGTTCGAGGAGACCGTGCTGCGGCCCGGCGCCGGCCCCTGGCAGGGCCGCACCCTGGCCGGCCTGCGCCGCAGCAGCGTGCGCACGGACCGGATCGGGGTGACCGAGGGCCCGGACGGGCACGTCACCACGGTGAAGGTGCCCGGCGGCAACGCCCTCGACGTGCATCTGCTGCTCGGCGAGGAGGGCATGGCGCCCGGACAGGTGCTGCGGACCGGCATCGGCGTCCTGGAGCGCGCGCTGCCGGTGACGACCGGCGGCGCGCTCCCGTACGGGCCGGCCGGGCCCGGCGTGACCGTGGAGCGGCAGCCGTCGGCGACCCCGGACCCGGTACGGCTGGACGTGACGACCGTCGGCTTCCAGGTGCGCGCGGACCACGATCTGCTGCAACTGCACGGCCTGTTCGGCCTCTCCACGGCCGCCGGCACCCGCGAGGGCCACTTCCCCGGCATCAGCGCCGCGCCGCTGGCCGTCGGCGCGGCCGGGCAGTCCGTGGTCGCGGAGTTCGGTCCGCTGGGCTTCCGGGCCGCCGCGGTGACGGCCGTACGGGCGACGCCGGGCGGCGGACCGCCGCGGTACCGGCACGAGTCGACCGTCGTACGCGCCGTCCTGGACCGCCCGTTCGGCTTCCTCGCCGTGCACCGCGAGAGCCGTCTGGTCCTGACGGCGGGCTGGGTCACGGACCCGACGACGGCGGGCTGACCGCCCGCGCGGCCGGACGGGCGGCGGCCGCGCGGGCGGGGCGTCACCTCTCCCGCGGGGCGGTGCCGGTGATGCGCAGCCGGAGCGTGCGGGCCTCGGGGCGCAGCGCGAACTCCGGCCACACGTCCGGTCCGCAGGCCCGGGAGCCGAGTCCGTGCTGGGCCGCGTCGATGATCAGGTGGCTGGTGGCGGACTCCGGGAGCTCGTGGGGATGGGCGGCGCGGGCGAGCTGCTGGGGGGTGTGCCGGGCCAGGGTGAAGCCGGGGCGCCGCCCCCGGGTGTCGGGCAGCGCCGTCAGGTGCAGCACCTGCGTGCCGGCGCTGGTCAGCGTGAGCCGGCGCAGCCCGGAGCGGTGGCCGGTCTCCTGGGGCCGGGCGTAGCCGGCCGCGAGGTCCTCGACGGCGGCGCGGTGGCGGCCGGTGCGGGCCGCGCGGAGGCTGTCCGGGTACGACTCGTGCGGGCCGAGACCGAACCAGTCGGCGCCGTCCACCGGGGCCGTCCCGTCGGGCAGTTCGAAGCGCACGCCGATCCGCGGCCACACCGTCCGCCAGCCGCGCGCGGGCTCGATCTCCACGCGCAGTTCCAGCTCGCCGTCCTCGACGGACCACACGGACTCCACCACCACCGACAGCGCGGAGTGCGCGGCGGAGACCCGGTCGACGGTGCGCAGGGCGTCCGCGGTGCGGGCCACCGCGATCCGCCGCGCGGTCAGCCGGTCGAGTCCGTCGCGGCGCCACAGCATGGCGCTGGAGACCTCGGGCAGGGCGTCGTCGCTGCCCTCCAGGCGGTCGGAGGTGCCCTCGTCGTTGTCGGTCGGCGCCCGGAACAGTTCCAGGCGCGGACCGGTCACGGCGCGGCCGGCGAGCCGGGTCAGGGAGCCGCCGGTGAACTCGGCGATGCCGAGGGCGAACGTGCCCTCGTCCGGCAGCCAGCCCGTCCGGCGCCGGACGGCGGGCACGGGCCGCCGCGCCGAGCGGTCCTGCTGGGCGGTGGCGACCTCGTGTCCCGCGGGGGCCCAGGCGGTCGCGGCCGCCAGCACCGCCTCGACCGTCAGCCAGGTCTCGGCGTCCCGGGCGAGAGGGACGGCGGGCAGCGGCACCGCCGCGGACTCGCCCGCGGCCACCGGTGCGACCTCCAGCGCGCCGGAGGCGACGACGGTGCCGTCGTGCTCGACGCGCCAGCGGAAGTCCAGGTCGGAGGTGTCCGCCGAGTGCCGCAGGTTGGTGACGGTGAGCCGGTCGCCGTCGAAGGCGAACCGGATCGGCTGGACGACCGCCTTGAACTCGTGCAGGCCGGGCGTGGGCACGTCGTCGCTGAGCACCATGCCGTCCATGACGAAGTTGCCGTCGTGCACGACCTCGCCGAAGTCGCCGCCGTAGGCGTAGTACGGCGTGCCGTCGGCGGTCCTGGCCAGGATGCCGTGGTCGCGCCACTCCCAGACGAACCCGCCGTGCAGCCGGGGGTACCGGTGGACGAGTTCCTCGTACTGGTCGAGGGCGCCGGGCCCGTTGCCCATCGCGTGGGCGTACTCGCACAGCAGGAACGGCTTGGTGCGCTGGCGGGTGCCCTGGGCCGGGGTGCAGCCCAGCAGCGGGGCGTCGGAGCCGTCGGTGCCGATCTGCTCGGCCTCCGGCACCGTCGCGTACATCCGGGAGTACACGTCGGTGTAGTCGCCGGTGTAGTCGCCCTCGTAGTGCACGGGGCGCTCCGGGTCGCGGGCGTGCGTCCAGGCCGCCATGGCGGCGAGGTTGGCGCCGGTCCCGGCCTCGTTGCCGAGCGACCACATCACGACACCGGGGTGGTTCTTGTCGCGTTCCACGGTGCGTTCGATCCGGTCCAGGCAGGCCGTGCGCCAGGCCGGGTCGTCGGTGGGGTTGCCGGTCCAGCCGACGCGGTCGAAGCCGTGGGTCTCCAGGTCGCATTCGAGGACGACCCAGAAGCCGAGTTCGTCGGCGAGGTCGAGCAGCCGCGGGTGCGGCGGGTAGTGGCTGGTGCGGATGGCGTTCACGTTGAACCGCTTCATCCGGGCGAGGTCCTCGCGGGCGTGCGCCTCGTCGAAGACCCGGCCGCGCTCGGGGTGGGCCTCGTGCCGGTTCATGCCGTGGAAGACCACCCGGCGGCCGTTGACCAGGAAGCGGTCGCCGCGGATCTCGACGGTGCGGAAGCCGGCCCGCAGGGTGACGGTCTCGGCGGCCGAGGAGACGGTGGCGTCGTACAGGCGGGGCTGTTCGGCCGACCACGGCTGGACGGCGGCCACCTCGACGGGCGCCACGTCGGACGGGGTCTCCCAGACCTGCTCGACGCCCAGTTCGGGGATGCGCAGGGTGACGGGGAAGGCGCCCGGGTCGGCGGTGATCTCCGTCTCGATCCGGCCGCGCCCCTCGTCGTACCCCGTCCTCAGCCAGACGTCCTCGATACCGCCGGCCGGGCGCGCGAGGAGGGTGACGTCCCGGAAGATGCCGGGCAGCCACCACTGGTCCTGGTCCTCCAGGTAGCTGGCCGCCGACCACTGGTGGACCCGGACGGCGACGACGTTGTCGCCGGGGCGGACCGCGGTCGTCACGTCGAACTCGTGGGCGAGCCTGCTGCCGCTCGCGCTGCCGATCTCGACGCCGTTCACCCACACCTTGAACAGCGACTCGACGCCGTCGAAGCGCAGCAGCACCCGCTCGGCGTCCGACCAGCCGTCGGGGAGGGCGAAGCGGCGGCGGTAGTCGCCGGTGGGGTTCTCGTCGGGGACGTGCGGGGGGTCGATCGGGAACGGGAACTGGATGTTGGTGTAGATCGGCCGGCCCCAGGCGCCGTCGCCCTCCAGCACCCAGTGCGCGGGCACCGGTATGCCGTCCCAGCCGTCGTCGTCGAAGCCGGCGGCCGCGAAGTCCTCGGCGACGGCCGCGGTCGGCGACAGCCGAAAGCGCCAGTCTCCGTTCAGCGAGAGGGCGGGGGCGTCGGAGTGCAGCCACGAGCGGGCCGGGCGCAGGGCGCCACGCCAGGGGGCGGTGTCCGATACGTACGCGGAGTGCTCGGAGGGCAAGAGTTCACAACTTTCTGCGTGAGGGGGTGTCATGCCGCTAGCGGAGGACGACGGTGCGGATCTCCCAGGGTCCGAGGGCGAGCGTGAGCCCGTCCTCGGTGACCGGCTCCGGTCCGGCCGGCCGGCCGAGCAGGTCGACGGTGGTGGCCTCGGTGAAGTCGCCGGTCACCCGGACGTCCGACGCGGTGTCCCGCAGCGCCGCCAGCCGTACCTCGGTGCCGGGACCGTGCTCGGGGTGAGTGATCCGGCGGATGGCGGAGACCTGGACGTCCTGGCCCTCGACCCGCAGTCCGGTCGCGTCCGGGGGCAGCGGGCCGCCGCCGGGCGCGGTGCCGCGGGCGACCAGGACGCCGGCCCGGAACTCCTCGGCGAGCGCGACCGCGTCCGCGTCCCGCCAGCCGCCCGCCGAGGGCAGCACGGCGATCCGGTTCTCGATGCGCATGCCCAGGTCCTGGGCGCCCGGGACGGGGATCTCGCTCGCCGCGGGTTCGTCGCGCAGCGGGTGGATGTTGACGCTGATCGAGCCGATGGCGCGCAGCAGGGTCAGGGCGAGGGCGGAGCCGTCGTCGACGAGTTCGTACTCGGTGGAGTGGTCGAGCAGGACGGTGGCCGGGCCCGCCGACACGAAGGAGCCGGCCGGGAAGGTCGGCAGCGGGTACTCGCCCCAGCCGCCCTCGGCGGTCAGCCCGCGCTCGGTGACGGCGAACTGCCCGGCCGACGCGGAGACGGTGACGGGTTCGGGCAGCGGCACGTGCAGGCGCAGCCGGTGGTCGGCGCTCCCGTTGAGGAACGCGGTGGAGATCCGGACGAACGGCTCGCCGGCGCGGACCTCGACCTCCATGTCCACGGGCGTCGCGACGGTGTCGCCGGCGCGCCGGTCGCGGTCGCCGGCGGCGAGCGCGGCCGGCCAGTCGTAGACGCGGGTGACGCGGAGCCTGGCCCGCAGCGGGCCGCCGTCGAGGAGTTCGACGCCGACGCGGGACGGCTCGGACACCAGGACGTCGTGTGCCGGGGGCGCGTAGTTGTAGCTGTCGCCGCGGTCGCCGCCGTCGGCCAGGCGGCCGACGCCGGTCAGGACGGTGCCGTCGGCGCCGGTCACCTCCAGGGTGCCGTCGGCGGCCACGGCGACCTCGACCAGGCCGTTGGCGAGGCGGTCCGCCGTCGCCGTCACCGGCGGCGCGGCCGGGGCGGCGGGACGGTCGGCCGGCCCGACCCGGAAGGCGGCCAGGCCCGCGGGCGGCACGGGGACCGCGGCCAGGGCGGTGGTCCGGGCCTCGGCCAGGGTCAGCACCCGCCACTCCCCCGGGTGCGCGGCCGCCGCGGCGGCGACCTCGCCGCGCAGCGTCATCAGGTCGAAGGGACCGGCCGGCGCCTCGGCGAGGTGGAAGACCAGGGAGTTCGGGGTGAGGTCGTAGCGGTCGATGAGCAGGCCGAACAGCTCGCGGCGGTGGATGCGGCGCAGCACGCGCTCCAGTCGGGCGGCGTCGAGGCGTTCGTCGCTGAGGACGGTCGGCGCCTCGGAGATCCGCTGGACGGGGTGGACGGTGCCGTCGGCGGTGGTCGCGACCAGGTCCCGGCCGTCCGGGGCGGCGACGACGTCCACCTCGACCAGGGCGGTGCGGGGCACGGGCAGCGGGTTGGCGACCAGGTGCGCGTCGCCCGGCACCAGGGCGGCGCGTTCGGCGAGGGCCGCGTCCCGGACCGCCCGCGCGGTCTGCGCGGCCTCGGCGAGGCGGGCGGCGACCTGGTCGCAGGTCTCGTCGGTGCCGGAGCCGACCACCGAGTCGTGCGCGGTCGACTCGATGATCTTGTGCCAGGCGAGGTCGAGGAAGCGCGACTCGTCGCGCCGGGACCACAGGGCGTTCATCCGCTCGGCGTGGTCGACGGTCCGCTCGGCGAGCGCCATCCGCTGCTTGAGCCCGAGCCGCACGGAGAGCACGCCGGGCAGGATGTTGCCGCGCACATGGCTGCGCAATTCACCGGTGACGACGGCGGTCGCCGCGTCGCGGACGTGGCCGCGCAGGTACTCGTCGAGGGTGGCGACGGTGATCGGCCGCTGCTCGCCGGAGGCCTTGCGCAGCCAGTCGGCGAGCCGCGGGTCGGGCGCGTTGTGGTCGGTGCCGGCCATGGCGAGGAGCGGGTCGCCGCCCCAGCGGCCGGCGGTCTGCCGGGCGTACTCGGCGAGCGCCTCCCGGATCCGGTCGGGCACCAGCAGGACGTCGAGTCCGTTGTCGTACCCGTCGAAGAGGAACTCGGTGCGGACCTCGGAGCCGTCGGGGGCGCGCCAGCGGAAGGCGTGGCCGTCGACGGAGCCGGGCACCCCGCGCCACAGGGCCGCGTGTTCGATGCCGGCACGGGCCAGGATCTGCGGCATCTGCGCGACGTGGCCGAACATGTCGGGGAGGTAGCCGACGGGCATGGCCCCGCCGAGGCGTTCGGCCGCCGCCCAGCCCATCTGGAGGTTGCGGACGATGGTCTCGCCGGTGCACAGGAACTCGTCGAGCAGGATCAGCCAGGGCCCGACGGCCAGCCGGCCCTCGCGGACCAGGGCGGCGACCCGGTCGCGGTTCTCCGGGCGCATCTCCAGGTAGTCCTCGACGGCGGCCATCTGCCCGTCGACGGTGAACCGGAAGTCCGGGTCGGCGTCGGCGGTGGCCAGCACGGTGTCGAGGGCGGTGACGAGGCGGTGCCGGAACACCTGGAACGGCTCGTACCATTCGCGGTCCCAGTGGAAGTGGGGCACGAAGACGGCGGAGTCGGGCATGACGGAGGGCACCTTCCGGGTGGTCACTTGAGGGAGCCGGCGGCGAGGCCGGTCCGCCAGAAGCGCTGGAGCAGGATGAAGACGACGATCACGGGCACGATCGACACCAGCGAGCCGGTGATCACGGACTGCTGGAGGAGCGGGGCGCGGGCGGTCTGGCCGTTCCACTCGTAGAGCCCGAGCGTGATCGGGAACAGGGACTCCTTCTGCAGCATCACCATCGGCAGGAAGAAGTTGTTCCAGATGGCCACGAACTGGAACAGGAAGATGGTCACCAGGGCCGGTGTCATCAGCCGGAACGCCACGGAGAAGAACGTCCGGAACTCGCCGGCGCCGTCCAGCCGCGCCGACTCCAGCAGTTCCTGCGGGACCGCCGCGTTGGCGAAGATCCGTGCGAGGTAGACGCCGAAGGGGCTGACGATGCTGGGCAGGAACACCGCGAAGTAGGTGTTGACCAGCCCGGTCGCCGAGAACAGCAGGAACAGCGGCAGAGCGAGCGCGGTGGTGGGCACCAGGACGCCGCCGAGGATGACCGAGAACAGGAACTCCCGGCCGCGGAAGCTGAACTTGGCGAGCGCGTAGCCGCACAGCGCGGAGATCAGGGTGCCGACGGCCGCGCCCAGCACCGCGTAGACGACGGTGTTCAGCGCCCAGCGGCCGAAGATGCCGTCGCTGCGGGTGAACAGGACGTGCAGGTTGTCGAAGAGGTTGAAGTGCGAGAACGCCAGGCCGTTGGTGGTGGCGAGGTCGCCCTGCGGCTTGGTCGCCGCGACGATCAGGAAGTAGACCGGCAGCAGGAAGTACACGGCCAGCAGCAGCATCAGGCCCATGACGGCGGTCCGGCTGACGCGGCTCTCGGTGCTCGCGGAGGGGTGGTTGCTCACAGTCCGGCCTTCTTCGAGGTCAGTCGCATGAACCCGAAGCTCAAGACGAAGGTGATGACGGCGATGACGACGGAAATGGCGGCTGCCTGCTGGTAGTTGTTCCCCGAGGCCACCGTGTAGGCGAGCATGTTCGGGGTGAACGTGCTGGAGATGTTCGAGGAGATCTGGCGCAGCACGGCCGGTTCGGCGTACAGCTGGAGGGTGCCGATGATCGAGAACACCGTCGTCAGGACGATCGACGGGGCGATGATCGGGACCTTGACGCGCCAGGCGATCGTCCAGTTGGAGGCGCCGTCGAGCTTGGCGGCCTCGTAGAGCTCCTGCGGGATCGACTGGAGCGCCGAGAACATGATCAGCATGTTGTAGCCGGTCCACAGCCAGGTGGAGACGTTCGCCGCGGACCACAGCACGGCACCGGGGCCGAGGAAGTCGGGGTGCAGCCCGACGCCGTCGAGCAGGTCGACGACCGGGCTGAGCTGTGGTGAGTAGAGGTACGACCACATGATCGCGGCGATCACGCCGGGCACCGCGTACGGCATGAACGCGACGATCCGGAAGAACCCCTTGGCCCGCAGCAGCGGGGTGTCCAGGAGCAGCGCGATGATCAGGGCGACGAACAGCATGACCGGCACCTGCACGATGCCGAACAGGCCGATCCGGCCGATGCTGGACCAGAACTCGTCGTTCTGGAAGACCTGGACGTACTGCTCGAAGCCGCCGAAGGTCGTGTACGAGGTGCCGTACTGGCCTCCGCTGCGGCGCACCACACGGAAGCTCTGCCACAGCGCGTAGCAGACCGGCACCAGGTAGAACAGCAGGAACGGCAGGAAGAACGGGGTGACGAAGGCGGCGACGGTGCCCAGGCGGGGGCCGCCGCCGTCGCGGCGGCGACGGCGGCTCCCGGACGGCGGCACCGCACGGCTCGGGCGGGTCGCGATGTCGGTCATACGGCGGTCACTTGCCCGCCTCGGCCGGGATGGCCTGGTCCTTCATCGACTTCAGCGCGGCGGCCTGGGCGGTGGCGAGCGCGTCGGTCAGGGTGCCGTCACCGGCGGCGGCCTTGGCCATCGCGTCCTGGAGCGCGAGGTTCACGGCCTTCTGGGTGGGGCCCCAGCTGAAGCTGGTGTCGATCTTGTTGGACGAGTCGGCGAACACGTCGAAGATCTTCTCGTCGCCGTAGTACGGCACACCCTTGGACAGCGCCGGGAGCTTCAGCCCGTCGTTCGCCGCCGGGTAGAGGCCGCCCAGCTCGTTCTCCATCGCCAGCGCCTGCGGGTCGCTGTTCAGCCAGGTGTTGAACTCGACCGACTCGTAGAGGTGCTTGCCGCCCTTCATGAACGCGACGGTCGAGCCGCCCCAGTCACCGGAGGCACCGCCGCTGCCCCACGTCGGCATCGGGACGATCGACCACTTGCCCGCCTGCTTGGGCAGGTTGTCGCGGAACATGCTGTAGCCCCAGGCGGCACCGACGTAGCTGGCGACCTGGTCCTTCTGGTACGCCGCGTACATCTGCGTCGACCCGTTGGCGAGGTCGGTGCGCACCAGCTTGCCGTCGATGAGCTTCTGCCAGTAGTCGGCGACCTGCCTGCTCTTGTCCGACTCGACGCTGACCTGCCACTTCCCGCCGGAGTAGCCGTACATCTCCGCGCTGTTCTGCCAGAGCAGGCCGTTGAACCACTCGGCGTTGTTCGGGTCGAAGAACGTGATGTCGAGGCGGGGATCCGCCTTGTGCAGCTTCTCGGCGGCCGTCGCGTACTCGTCCCAGGTGGTGGGGACGGCGACGCCGTGCTTCTTGAAGAGGTCGGTGCGCACGAACAGGGCCATCGGGCCGGTGTCCTGCGGGAGGGCGAACACGCCGGTCCCGCCGAAGCTGGTCTGCGACCAGGTCCACGGCACGAACTTCGACTTGGCCGCGGTCGCCGCCTTGCAGGCGGAGGCGTCCACGAAGGCGTTCTGGGTGCGCAGGTTGGGCAGTTCGTCGTAGCCGACCTGGGCCAGGTCCGGCGCCTTGTCCGCCTTGAGGGCGTTGCCGAGGGTGCCGTACTGGTCGTTGGAGATGTTCTTGGTCTCGACCTGGACGTCCGGGTGCTGCTTGTTCCACAGCGCGACGACCTTGTCCATGCCCGGGACGGTGTTCCAGTACTGGAGGGTGACCTTGCCCTTCGCGGGTGCGCAGGACGAGGCGGACGCCTTGTCCGGCGCACCGGACGAGGAGCACCCGGCGAGTACGACGATGCCGGCCGTGGCGACCGCGACGGCGAGGCGGGTGCGAGTGACTGTGCTGGTCATGTCTTCCGTTCCAGAGATCGCCTGGCGAGGGTCGGCAGGCGGGTCGACGTTGACACCTGGAGGCGGATGCCTTCTGGTTGGAATCAGGTTCCGTGAGCGGTAACGTGAGCGCTCACGGGAGCGGTAACGGGAAGTGATTGGGAGTCTGAACTTCGGCCCGCCGGAGTGTCAAGACTCAATACGTCGGACCCGGCATACTCGGTGTCCCTGCGACGCGGCCGCGTCGGCAACTGCACGGAGGTGAGTGATGGCGCCGTCGGGGACCGGACCCCGCAGGGTGACGATCGACGATGTGGCCGAAGCCGCGGGAGTGTCCCGGCAGACCGTGTCACGCGCGCTCAACGACAAGGGCGAGATCGGCGTCTCCACCAAACAGCGCGTCCTGGACGCGGCCCTCGCGCTCGGCTACCGGCCCAGCCGGTTCGCCCGGGGGCTGGTGAAGCAGGACACGTTCAGCGTCGGACTGGTGATCCCCGACCTGCTCAACCCCTTCTTCACCGAGGTCGCCGCCGCCGCGCTGGACGCGGCCCGGGGCCGCGGCTGGCACGTCGTGGTCTACGACACGGGTGACCGCGTCGAGGAGGAGCGGGGCACCCTGGAGGTGATCGCCTCCCAGGTGGACGCGGTGGTGGGCTACCTGAGCCTGGACGAGGACGAGATCGCGCGGCTCACCCGCGGGCTGCCCGTCGTGCTCATCGACCGCAAGCGTCCGACCGAGCGGTTCAGCTCGATCCGGATCGACGGCGAGACGGGCGTGCACACCGCGATACGGCACCTGACAGGGGCCGGGCACCGGTACATCGGCATGCTGGACCACGCCGAGCGCTCCGAGCCGAGCATCCGGCACGAGTGGTTCGACGCGGCGATGTCCGCGTGCGCGCTGGACTCCGGTGCGGTGGCCCGCGCCGACCAGAGCGTGGAGGGCGGGGAGCGTGCTCTCGAGGACCTCCTCGCCCGGCATCCGCACCTGACCGCCGTGTTCACGTTCAACGACATCATCGCCATCGGCGCGCTGCGGGCCGCCCGCCGCCTCGGCCGCCGGGTCCCCGGCGACCTGGCCGTCCTCGGCTTCGACGGCCTGGGCCTCGGCAAGCTGGTCGAGCCGGCGCTGACCACGGTGGCCCTGGACACCCGCCGCCTCGGCGCCCTCGCCGTCGAGCAGACGGCGAGGCTCCTGACCGGAACCGCCCCGCTGCGCCCCGACGAGCTGACGGTGGGAGCGGAACTACGACTGCGCGAGTCGGCGTAACCCTCCGGGGGGCGGGGCACCGGGTGCGCTCGTCGACTCGCTGCGGCCCGGTGGGGGCTTGTCGCGCAGTTCCCCGCGTCCCCAGGAAGGTGGGCTCACCGGTCCTGGCTCAGGGGGCGCGGGGAACTGCGCGAACGCCCTCCCCTCACGCGGAGCGCCGGGTGCGGCGGTTGCGCCAGCGGGTCACCAGCCACAGGACGTTGACTCCGCCCAGGACGATCAGCACGGCCGCCGAGTCGGCGTTGCGTGCCAGGCCCCGGTCCGGGCCCAGCCCCCGGGCCGCCCGGATCAGCAGGGTGAGGTCGGCGGGCAGCGTGACGGCGGCCATGAACGCCAGGCAGGCCGCCGTGCCGGCCACCAGCACGACGCTGTAGAGACGGACCGCGCGCCGCTCGTGCGCGGGCAGCCCGGCGCTCGGGTCGGCGGCGGCCCCGGCGGCGTGCCGGACGCGCGGCAGCCGTCGCAGCCGGTGGCGGGCGTAGGCGAGACCGTCGCCGTACAGGTCCCGGCAGCCGGTGACGTCCTGGAGGACGAAGTAGAGGTCCGTGCGCGTGAACACCATGCACTGGAAGGGCAGCGGCAGCAGGGCCAGCAGCAGGACCGCGGCCAGCACCCGGTGGAGCGTCGTCCCGGGGTCGGTCAGGGCGAGGACCGGCACGAGGGCCGAGGCGACCGACAGGTTGAGGGCGATGCCCGCCAGGTAGGCCGTCAGCCGGTGCCGTCGGGGCGCGAGTTCGATGCCGCTGATGTCGGTCTGCATGACGAGGAACTGCAGCCGGGTGCCCAGCCGCATCCGCCCCGGCACGCCCGCGGCCCGCGCGGTGACCAGGTGCGCCAGCTCGTGGGCGAACAGCAGCGCCCACCCCACCGCCGCCCCGGTGACCAGGACCAGGCTGCCGTGCGGGCTCCACAGCAGGTCGCGGTAGCAGGGGACCAGGTCGGGCCGGCGCAGCAGGATCCCCGCGGCGGCCAGCGGCAGCAGGACGGCGAGCACCGCGAGCGCCGGGTGCAGGGCGAACCGGACCGTCTCCGGACGCAGCCACGGCAGGGACGCGCGCTCCGGTACGGCGTCCGGCACCGGGTGGTCGCCGATCCGCGCCACGAACCCCAGCGCGGCGAGGTCCCGGACGAAGTCCCCGACGTCGAGTTCCTCGCCGGTCTCCGCGCGCAGCAGGTCCGCGGTACGGGCCACGCTCAGGCCGCGGCCGAGGAGTTCCACCGCGCGGGCGCCGGCCGCGGGCAGGGCGACGAAGGTCCGGGTGGCCATGCGGCCCACGATCCACTCGTCGCGGTCCCGCCGGATCCCGAGGTCGTGCAGCAGGATCCGGGCCGACGGCTCGATCACCGGACGGTCCTTCGCCGCGGTCCCGCTCACGCGGGCTCCCCGGGCGGGCGGGCGGCGGCGCCGCAGGCCGGACAGTCGGGGCGGCGTCGCGCGCGCTGCATGACGGGGTCGCCCGGCAGCATGAGGTTGAGGCCGAACCGGCATCCGGGTTCGACGGGCGGTATCCCGCACAGCAGCATCAGCGCCGCGTGGGCCAGCAGGCCGCCGGACAGACCGGCGGTGACCGCGTTGACGGGGTTCCAGGGCATGCGCGGCGAGGCGGCCTCCTCGTCCTGGCCGGGCGCGAGCCGCAGGTCGCGCCGCTCGGCCTCGGCGGCGCGCAGGCACTCCCAGCACGCGCCCCGGCCGGGCCTGAAGACCCCGACGCTGACCAGCGGGCCGCGGTATCCGGCCTCCGCCCAGGCCGTGCCGGTGGCCAGGCAGACCTCGTTGGCCCACCTGCGGATCACCGGCGGACGGTCGGCGGCCAGCAGCAGCACGTCGTACCCGGCGCCGTCCGCGCCGTCCGCCAGCAGTTCGCGCAGGTCCACGGGCCCGCGCACCTCGCGGCGTTCGCCGGTGACCGTGGCGTCCGAGTTCAGGGCGCGCAGGGCCGTCAGCGCGGCGTCGATCTTCGGCGTGCCGAGGTCGCGCTCGCCGAAGAGGGTCTGCCGGTTGAGGTTGGACAGCTCGACGACGTCGGGTTCGACGCAGTGCAGCCGACCCACCCCGGAGGCCACCAGGTCGCGCGCGGCGGCCCCGCCGGTACCGCCGACGCCGACCAGCAGCACCCGGGCCCCGCGCAGCCGCAGTTGCGGCTCCCAGGCGCTCTCCCGGGGGCTGAGGTCCATCCAGCGCAGCAGGGTCATGCCCCGGCCGTACCGTTCGCGTTCACGCTCGGACAGTTCCGCGGGCGGCGCGGCCCCCGCGTCCTCCACGTACCCGGCGGTGGTCAGGTCCGTGATGGCCTGGGCGATGTCCGGGTCGGGCAGCCGCAGTCCCGGATGGCGGCGGCCCACCTCGGCGACGACGTCCGCGGCGCTCCGGGTGCCGTCCATCGCCTCGACCAGGGTCCACACCCAGCCGTCGGGATCCCTGACCTCGGCGCCGATGCCGTGCACGACGCTGCCGATCCGCACATGGCCCTCGACGGTCCGGTAGGCCCGGTGCTCGGGCTTGATCCGAGGCCGCCGCATCGCGGGTACGGTCATTTCGCGCCAATCTACTGAACCTCAACTCGCTTGCGCATCAACGGTGTTGACAAGGGTTACCGGTAAGGCGAACGGTGGCAAGAGGACATCGGCACCGCACGCCAGGGGCCACCGTCGGGAGGAGATGGCATGCCGAACAAGATCGAGATACGGCCGCTGGACAAGAAGGAGACCACCGGCGACAGCGGTGGCAACGGCGGCAGCTGACGGGTGCCGACGCCGGACCGCTACCTCACGGTCGCGGAAGTCTCCGACTCGGCGCGGCGGCTGGTCTCCCGGTTCCCCGGGACCGGCCGGCTGCGCCGGATCGGCATGTCCCGGGCCGGCCGCCCGCTCCAGATGCTGTCCGTGGGACACGGTCCGCGTCACGTCCTGGTGGTCGCCCGGCCGCACCCCGACGAACCGGTCGGCGGCTCGACCGCGATCGCCCTGGCGGAGCGCCTCCTGCGCGGTCCGGCCGCACCGCCGGCGCGCGGCTCGGCGCCCGCCGCGGCGACCGACCTGTCCCTGGTCACCTGGGACATCGTCCTGTGCCTCGACCCGGACGGCGCGGCGCTGAGCGAGGGCATCGAGGCGGCGACGGGCCGCCGTGACCGCACGCCGGCCGACTACTACCGCGCGGCCTACCGTCCGGTCGCCGCCGAACAGCCGGAGTGGGCACCCATCGAGTCCCGCCAGCTCCCCGAGAGCCAGGCCCTGTTCGACGTCATCGACGACGTACGGCCGCTCCTGCAGTGCTCGCTGCACAGCGTCGAGGCGGGCGGCACCTGGGCCCAGCTGACCCGCCCGCTGCCCGGGTTCGGCACGGCGTTCGAGGACTCCGCCGCGACGTTCGGCATCCCGCTCCAGCACGGCACGTTCGACGCCCTGTACTGGGGGAACCCGGGCCCCGGCGTCTACGTCCTGCCGCCGCCGCGGGACACCGCCCGGCTGGCGGCCGGGTCGGAGAACATCGGGGCGTCGACGTGGTGCGCGCCCGGACGGTACGGCGGGGTCACGGCGATCGTCGAGGTCCCGCTGTGGGCGACCGGCCTGGCCGACGACCCGTCCCCGCACCCGGAGGCGGGCGCCGCGCTGCGCGCGCTGTCCGCGCTGGTACGGGACGGCGGACGCCAGGTGACCGCCGTCCTCGACAAGGCGCGGCCCTTCCTGCCGCCGGCCCGGGACAGCGCGCCCCGACGGGTGCTGGAGTGGATGGCCGACGGCCTCTACGACCTGGTCGCCGGCTCCTGGGAGCCGCTCGCCCGGCAGGCGGACGCCGATCCGGACGGGCTGACGACGGCGCAGGTCTGCGCGCTGGACGTGGTGGCCCGGCGCCAGCCGCTGCGCGCCGCCGGCCTGCTGCTGCGGCTGCTCGCGGCGGCGGACGACCCCGCCGCGCCGGGCCTGCACCGCGACCTGGACGACCTGTTCACCGCGTGGTCCGCGGACTTCGAGAGCGCCCTGCGGCTGCGGCGGGTGCCGGTGCGCCGGCAGGTCGCCCACCAGACCCGTACGGTCCTGGCGGCGGCCGGCAGCGCGCTGGCCGCCGTCCGGTAAGGCTCCGCGGGGAGCGCAGCCGGGCCGGACGTTCCTCTCCGGCTTCTCCGGTGCCCTTCGCTAGGGGGTGGCGCGGGGCTGGGTGAGCTGGGCGGCGAACAGGTGGGCGTCGAGCAGGGCGGTGTCGGCCGTACGGGCCGCCTTCGCGTAGCCGGCGAGCATGCGTTTGGTCAGGACGAGCGCCTGGGGCGAACGTCGGGCGAGGGGTCTGGTCCAGGCCGCGACGGCGTCGTCCAGCCCGTCGAGCGGGGCGATCTTGTGGAGGAGGCCGAGGCGGTGGGCCGCGTCGGCGTCGAATTCGTCGCAGGTGAGCATGAGTTCACGGATCCGGGAGGCACCGGCCTCGGCGACCAGGCGGCCCATGGCGCCGCCCCAGGCGGGTGCGAGTCCGAGGCCGACCTCCGGCATGCGGAACCGGCAGTCGTCCGCTCCCGCGCGCAGGTCGCAGTAGGCGGCGAGCGCGAGTCCCGCGCCGATGACCCTGCCGTGCAGCCGGGCGACAGTGACGGCGTGGGTGTTCTCCAGCGCCTGGCACAGCCGCTGGGCCTTGTCCGCGATCCGCCGCACCGCGGTCCCGGTCGGATCGGCGGCCAGGGCCTCCCGGTACTCCCCGCGGTCGGCGCCCAGGCAGAAGTCCTCGCCCAGCGAGGAGAGCACCAGGATGCGGATGTCGGGCTGGTCGTGCAGGTCGTCGAGGACGGCGATGAGGGCGTCCACGGTGGCGGCGCCCAGGACGTCGTCCCCGGTGGCCGGATCGAGCCGGACGTGGAGGACGGGACCGGACCGGGTGAGCGCCAGCGGGGCGGGCTCGGGAGAGGACGGCCGGGCGTGCTGCGGGTCGGCGTCGGGCACCGGTCCTGCGACGGGCACCGGTACGGCTGCGGGCACCGGTACGGCGGCGGACGTTATTGGCGAGTTCATGTCAGTGATACATCCAGGTTCAGCAGGCGTCTGAACGCCACCCGGGACGCCATCGCGGGACGGCGGACCAGGGTGAGCCGGGGCAGACGGGCGATCATGTGGCGCAGGAGTGCCTGCGCCTCCAGCCGGGCGAGCGGTGCGCCCAGGCAGTAGTGGATGCCTCCGCTGAAGGCCAGGTGGGACGGGCGGCGCCGCGGGTCGAAGGAGTCCGGACCGGCGAACCGGGCCGGGTCGCGGTGGGCGGCGCCCACCATGAGGTGGACCATCTCGCCGGCGCGGACCTCGGTGTCCTCCAGGAGGCAGTCCTCGGAGGCGACCCGGCTGATCACATGGGTCGGCGGGTCGTGGCGCAGGGTCTCCTCGACGAACGCGGGCACCAGGTCCGGGTGTTCGGCGAGCAGGCCCCAGCGGTCCGGGTCCTCGACCAGCAGGAGGGTCATGGTCGACAGCAGGGTCGCGGTCGTCTCCAGGGCCGCCAGCAGGACGAACAGGGCGAGGAAGTAGACCGCCTCGTCGGCCTTGTCACGGTCCGGCTCCAGCTCGTCCCAGGTGCGTATCCACCGGGAGACGGGATCGTCGCCCGGACGCCCCCGCCGCTCCCGCACGAGGTCGAGGAAGTAGGTGCGCAGCTCGGCCATGGCCGCGTCCGAACGGGCCAGCTGGCTGGCGTTCGGCAGCAGTTCCTGGGTGAAGACCTGGTCGTGGGTCAGTTCGCGCAGACGGGGCCAGTCCGCGCTCGGCAGCCCGAGCCAGTCGCCGATGGTGGCCACCGGGAGCTCGTCGCTCACCAGCGCCCCGAAGTCGGCCTCCCCTTCCCGCAGCCGCTCGTGCAGCGTGTCGAGGAGCCGCTCGACCACCTGGTCGACCCGGCGGCCGATCCGGTCGACGGTGGAGCGGTCGAAGCTGCCCGCCGACCGGCGCACCCGGGTGTGCTCCGGCGGGTTGAGCGCGGGCAGCGTGCGGCTGATCTCCCGGGAGGAGGGGGCGCTCCAGCGGGTGCGCGCCCCCTGCCGCTCCCGCCACGCGGTGTCCGGTTCGAGCCAGGCGCCGTTGCGCAGTACCTGGTCGCAGGTGCCGTAGCTGGTCACGAGGTGACCACCCCAGGGCGCGGGGCTGACCGCGCCACGCGCCCTGAGTTCTGCGTAGATAGGGAAGGGATCGGCCTGTCCTTCAGCCGTCCGAAGACGGGAGAACAGGGAGATGACGGCCCGACGGTCCACTGACGGAGTCGTGACACTCCCCACGATGACGGCTCCTTTCTGCCAGCCGCCATCCGTACCCGCGGAACGATTGAAGCATCCAATAACACAGTGCTTTCGTAGGGTTACTTACGTCACTCGCCATTCATCCAGGCACGGAAGCGGCTGAACAGACCGCCCTTCGGGCGCGGCGCGGCGTGCGACGGCCGGCCGGCCGGGGCCTGCTGCGCGTAGCCGGCGGCCGACTGCGCCGGCACGGCGGAGGACGGTGCCGCGGGCCTGGCGCCGGCCGCGGGCGGCACGGTGCGCGGGGTGTACCGGATGGGCACGGTCACCAGCGAACGGCTCCACGGCGTCGGCACCCAGGCCAGATCCTTGAACGGGACGCGCGTCTCGACGTCGGGCAGCCGGTTGAGCAGGGACTCCACGGCGGTGGCCGCGATCATGAACGCCGGGTCCTTGGCCGGGCAGGCGTGCGGGCCGGCGCCGAAGGCCAGGTGGGCCTTGGAGCTGAGCTTCTCGCGGTGCTCGGTCAGCCGCGGGTCGGTGTTCGCGGCCGCGAAGGAGATCAGCACCGGGTCGCCCGCCCGCAGGGTCCGGTCGCCGAGTTCGACGTCCTGGGTGGGGTAGTGGCCCGCGTAGTTGGCGATCGGCGCGTAGTTCCACAGCGTCTTCACGACCGCGTCCTCGACCGGCAGGCCGGTCGGCCAGTCGTCGTTGAGGTACAGCGCGGTGCTGGTGCCGATCGAGGCGGACAGCGGCGCGGTGCCGCCGGAGAGCAGGGTCACCAGCTGGTGCAGCACCTCCTCGTCGGTCAGCCGGGCGGAGTGCACCATCAGCCGGGTGGTGAGGTCCTCGCCGGGCTCCCGGCGCTTGAGGGCGATCAGCTCGGCCAGCGCGCCGCCCAGGGTCTGGTCGGCGCCCGGGGTGCCCTGGAAGATGCCGGTGATGCCGGCGATGACACGGTCGCCGATCTCGGGCGGGCAGCCGAAGAGGTCGCCGAAGACCAGCAGGGGCAGCGGCTGGGCGTAGGCGGACATCAGCTCGGCCTGGCCGAGGGCGTCGGAGCTGAACCGGCTGATCAGGTAGTCGGCCGACTGCTGGGTCAGCCGGACGAGCCGGCCCTGGTCCACGGTGGCCAGGCTGTCCGTGACCGCCTGCCGCAGCCGGGCGTGCGCGGCACCGTCGCTGAACAGGGCGTTGGGACGGTAGCCCATCATGGGCAGCGCCGGGCTGTCCGCGGGCACCCGGCCCTCGTTCAGGGCGTTCCAGCGGCGCGAGTCCCGCACGAACAGGGTCGGGTTCTGCAGGATGTACAGGCTCGCGTCGTAGCTGGTCACCAGCTCGACGTCGACGCCCGGCGCGATCTCCACCGGGGCGCTCGGCCCCAGGGAGCGCAGCCGGGTGTACGTGCTCTCGGGGTCGGAGCCGAACTCCGTCCCGTGCAGCGGAACGTTGCCGTGCGCGGGGCAACCGGCCGGTATCCCGGCGGAGTCGAAGGGCTGTTGCATGGTGGCTCCTAGCCGAGTGAGGACAAGAGGTGCTTCACGAGCGTGATGAGTGCCTGCATCGAGGAGTCCTGGTCACGGACGTCGCAGTCGATGACCGGGGTCTCCTCGGAGATGTTGAGTGCCTCGCACACCTCGGACAGCGGGAACTGGCTCTTGCCGTCGAAGGTGTTGACGCCGATGACGTAGGGCAGGCCGAACGCCTCGACCAGGTCCAGGACCGGGAACGTCTCCTCCAGCCGGTCGGGGTCCACCAGGACCAGCGCGCCCAGCGCACCCCGGGACAGCCCCTCCCACATCTGCTTGAACCGCTCCTGACCGGGGGTTCCGAAGATGTAGAGGACCAGGTCCTCGCTGAGGGTCAGACGCCCGAAGTCCATCGCCACGGTCGTGGTCGTCTTGTCCGGCGTCTCGGAGAGGTCGTCGAGGCCCTCGCTGGCCTCGGTGATCTCCTCCTCGGTCTGCAGCGGCTCGATCTCGGAGACACTTCCGATGTATGTGGTCTTCCCGACCGCGAAGTGGCCCACGACCAGGACCTTCACGGAGCGGGAGACGTCGGGATCCAGATACACGGGATTTACGCTCCGGTTCGAATGCGCATCAGGCCGTCGAGCACGGCGGTGAGCAGGACAGGGTCGTGGCGTTCGGCATGCGGCACCGGATTCCGTACGTGGATCAGGCCCTCCTCGGCCATCTGCGCCAGCAGGATGCGGATGATGCCCAGGGGCAGTTGCGTGTGGGCGGCGACCTCGGCCACCGAGAGGAAGCCGACCTCGATCAGGTCCAGCACCGTGCGGGCTTCCGGGGCCAGCGTGCGGGCCGTCGCCTGCGCGCCGTCCTGGGCCGTGATGATGGTGGTGTGCTCGTACTCGCTGTCGCGTGGCAGTGCGCGCCCCTGCGCGATGACGAAGAGGGGGACTAACGGTGCCGTCAGCTCCAGCTCGCCGTCCAGGTCGTCGTCATGCATCGCCCGTCCTCCCTCCCCGAGCGCCCGGCCCCGCGACGAGCGCGGGCATGGTGTCGCTCAGACGTACGGTGAACTCCTCGATGTCGCAGCCGTGCTCGGCGGCCGCGGCGAGGAAGGCACCCTCACCGGCCGCGATCAGGAACACCCAGCCGTGCTCGAACTCGATGACGGTCTGGATCCATTCGTCGTCCTGCTGCCCGCCCGCGAACGGCGCGGTCGCCCGGCTGTAGGCGTGGATGCCGGTCATGGCGGCCGAGATGGTGTCGGCGAGGTTCCTGCCGATCCCGGCGCTCGCGCCGCGCGGCAGACCGTCCGCGCCCAGCAGCAGGGCGTGCAGGGCGCCCGGCACCGAGGCCACCGCCTTGTCCAGTTCCGCGAGGACGAAGACCGATCCGGGCTCGCCGTCCCGCGGTGCCGTGGGGTCGCCGCCGTCCGGGGCCGGGTCGCCGGCGGTCACCCGCGGCGGGGCCGTGAGGTTGTTGCCCAGCCGGGAGACCAGCCGGTTCATACGGAACGAGAGCTGCTCCATGTCCACGTCGGGCTCCGCGGCGGCCGCCAGGTAGGCGCCCTGCCCGGCCCCGATCAGGAACACCCAGCCGTGCTGGAACTCGATCACGGTCTGGGTCCACCGCCGGTCCTGCGACGGTCCGGCGAAGTGGGCGGTGGCCCGGCTGAGCGACTGCATGCCGGCCATGGCGGCGGAGATGGTGCGCACGTCCTGGCCGGTCAGGCCGTCCGTGGCCCCGCGCGGTATGCCGTCCGCGGACAGCACCACCGCGTGCCGTGCCCTCGGCACGTTGTCCACGATGTCCTGGACCATCCAGGACAGGTCTGGCGTACTCATGCGTTTTCGGACCCTCCGGGCTTCGGGGCGTCAAGGGAGGCCGCGTCCCGCGCGGTCTGCGTACCGCGCTGCAGGGCGGCCAGGCTGCCGGGACCGCGCCGGACACTGCGCCGGGGCGCCTGCTCCGCGCCGGCCGACATGCCGGTGGGCGACATGCGCGAGCCGCGCTTCGGCAGGCCGCCCGCCGTACGCGCCGGCTTGCCGGCCTCCATCGGCCGGATGCTGCTCACAGGCGCCTCGGCGGCCGGCGGCAGGGTCTCGTCCATGGTCCACAGCTCCTCGGGCAGCAGGACGACGGCTCGCACGCCGCCGTACCGGGAGACGCCGGTGACATCCACCGTGAAACCGTGCTGACGGGCGATCAGACCGATGACCGGGAAGCCGAACTTCGGCTGGGTGCCCAGCTGGGACAGCCGGGGGACGTTCTCGCCGGAGAGCAGGGCGGTCGCCCGCTGCCGGTCCTCGTCGCCCATGCCGACACCGGCGTCGTCGATGACGATGCACAGGTTCTTCTGGACCTGGCGGAACGTGACCTCGATCGGCGCGTCCGCCTGGGAGAAGCTGGCGGCGTTGTCGAGGAGTTCGGCGACCGCCAGGGCGACCGGCGCCACGGCGGAGGCCTTCAGCGCGATACCGCTCGGCTGCATGATCTCGACCCGCTGGAAGTTGCGGATCTGGCCCTGGGCGCTGCGTACGACGTCGTACACGCTGGCGGGCTGGTTGCGGCGGCCCAGCGGAGCGCCGCACATGACCGCGATGCCCTGCGCCTTGCGGGCCATCTGGGCGTTGGCGTGGGTGATGTCCATCAGGTCGGAGAGGACCGCGTGGCCGCCGTACTCGCGCTGGACGCCGTCCAGCAGAGTGGTCTGTTCGGCCGCGAGGCTCTGCAGGAAGCGGGCCGCTCCCTTGAGGACCGCCTTGGTGTTCTCCTCCGCGGCCCGCTCGGCCTCGCGGATGACACCGTCCTGCTCGTCCCGCAGCCTGACCAGGTCGACCTGCGCCCGGTCCAGCTCTCCCTGGGCGTACCGCAGGCGCGCCTCGAGCGCGGCCTCGGACTCCCTCTTCCTCCTCCCCAGGGCTCTGCTGCGGAGCATGAGTGCGACGACTGCGGCTATGGCTATCGCCGCTATCGCAACCAGGCACCAAAGAAGCACGTCTTGAGTCATGGAAACCTTTCCCGGCGCGTGGCATGTAGGCGTCGACGGGGACGCCTCGCAAGGATCCGCAACCCGTCCGGGGGACTGCGGGGCTGATGGATGCGGAGTGCTCACCGCGTTCGCCCGCAGGGTCTGAGCAAAAGTGGATCAAGGTCGCAGACGGCGGAATGCTATCACCGTCAACTCCAGTATCAGAGTTCACCCTTTCGGGTTTCACAGGGTCAACATGACTTCACCCAGAGGCCGTTGACACAGCGTCGGCGACACGGTCCCGCACCGTCCGGAGAGACCCCGGCAGGCCGGCGGCACACCGGCCCACCAGCCCCGACGACCAGGTCACACCCCTCGTCCCCGTCGGCGGCCCCACCCGCCCGGCGGCCGCCGCACACCCGGCTCCGGCACCGGCGGAAGCGACGGCCCCGCACCGGCCGACCCCGACGGGACCGCCCCGCTCCCCCAGGCGAATCGGCGGACCAGCACACAGAAGACCCCAAAGCCCCTGTGAAACTCCCGGCCGACCGGAATGCCGGACCGGGGCGTACCGGGTGGGCGGCGCGGCTCACTCCGCCGCCGTCAGCCTCTGGTCCGTCATGCCCAGGCGCGCCTGTTCCTCCTCGACGATCCGGCGGGCCAGTTCGGTGTCCGACACGTCGACGGCGTCCGGGGTGGACTCGGCCACGGCGCTGCGGCGCGCGTAGGCGTCGAAGAGGCGGGTCTTCTTCTCCAGCATCTTCACCAGGCGTTCGTCCACGCCTCCGGTGGCGAGCAGGCGGTGCACGCGGACCGGCCTGACCTGGCCCATGCGATGGGCCCGGGCGACCGCCTGATGCTCGATGGTCGGCTTGATCTGCGGCTCGCACAGGACGACGACGGAGGCGGCCTGCATGTTGAGGCCGACACCGCCCGCCTGGATCTGCGCCAGCAGCACCGCCGGTCCCTGGACCGCGGCGAAGTCGTCGACGACCTGCTGCCTGCGTCCCGCCGCGACGCTCCCGGTGAGCGGACCGGACACCGGGGCACCGGCGGCGGAATCCGCGACGAGCGCCGCCCGCACCACGGCCAGCACGTCCTTGAAGTAGGAGAAGACCACCGTCTTCTGCCCGTTCTCGCCGGCCTCCTGGACGATCTCGCGGAGCCGGTCCAGTTTGGCCGATTTCTCCGGGCGCGCGTACGCGGCCCTGCGCATCGCCATGAAGTTGCCCGCGCGCACGGCCTCGCGGTACGCCTCCTCGTCCGAGGCGCTCAGCTCCTCCCACTCGTCGGTGTGCTGGAGACTGGGGAGTTCCGTCAGGACGTCCTCCTGGTTGCGCCTCAGGTAGACCGGCGCGACGGCCCTGCGGAAGGCGACCGATCCCGCCAGGGCGTCCCGCTCGCCCAGGGCGTCCGCGACCCCCCGGTCGAGCATCCGGACCAGGTTGCGGAACTCCACGACCCGGTTCTCCATGGGCGTACCGGTCATGAAGAGGCAGCGGTCGCAGCGTTCCACCCAGAGCGCGACCGACTGGGACCGCTTGGCGCCCGGGTTCTTCACGGTGTGCGCCTCGTCCACGACCAGCAGCCCGACCTCGCCCTCGGCGGGCGCCGGGAAGCCGCGCAGCGCGTCGAACGTGGTCACCGCCACCCCGCCCCGCTCCCGCCAGTCGGCGAAGGCGTCGTGCCGGTCGGGTCCGTGCAGCACGGTGACCCGCAGGGCGCTGCGGGCCTCGATCTCCCGGGTCCAGTTCACGAGGACGCTCGCCGGGCAGACGACCATGAAGTGGCTGCGCCCCTCGGCGGCCAGGTGGGCCAGGACGGCGATCGCCTGGATGGTCTTGCCCAGGCCCATCTCGTCGCCGAGTACGACCTTGCGCTGGGCGAGCGCGAACCGGGCGCCGAACGCCTGGTATCCGCGCAGGGAGACCCGCCGGTGCGTGTCGTCGAGGTGCTGCGTGCGCACCCGCTCGGCGATCTCCTCCGGCAGGAAGCCCTCGGCGGCCGCCGTGTCGGGCGGCCGGCCGGAGATCTCGGCGAGCAGGCCGTAGTAGTCGGCGGAGCGGAGTTCGAAGTCCACCCAGGCCGCGACGTCGGAGGAGGATCCGCGCAGCAGGTCCACGGAGGCCTGGGCGAGCAGTTCGGGCAGGCCCGCCCGGTCCGCCTCGTCCGCCAGGGAGCGGATCTCCTCGACCGCCGCCAGGGCACGCGCCCGCTTCTCCGGGCCGGCCAGCAGCATCCGCAACCGCCCGGCGGCCGGTCTCGCGTCGGCCAGCAGCGGTCCGAGCCGTTCCGACAGGGCCGTGGCACGGTCCAGCGCGCGCCGGGCGTCCGGTCCCGCTTCCACCAGGACCTGCAGCGCCATGACGAGCGCGGTCGTGCTCGGCTCGGGCCGGTCCACGTCGATGTGGACGGCCACCGTCTCGTGCACGGCCTCGGAGAGCCGCCGAGCCGCGCCGAGCATCTGGTCGACGGTCCGCTGTCCCACCCCGGGAATCTGCCGCAACCGGTAGGGGCCCGCTTCGAGGACGTCGCCCACCGTGCGCAGCCCGCTCTTCTCCACGTGCCCGAGCCGCAGGCGGCCCTCGGTGACGTCCTGGAGCCGGGCCACGGGTATGGCATCGAGTTCCCCCCGGACCGCCGCGTCCTGGATCGGCCCCAGCGCCGCCCGCACCGCCTCCACGGCCCTGCCGTGATCGACGACCACCGCCCGCGCCGCCTCGCACAGCCGCGCTCCCCGCGCGACCACATCCCGCTCGCCCCGCCCCACCGGCCCCGCCCCTCTCCCGCCCTCCCGACATCCTCCCACCGCCCCCACCACACGGGCCGGACCTTCTACCGGACGCCGACGGCGGTCGCGGACGCCCACGACAAGAGTGGGGCACCAGGACGAGAGGAAGGCAGCCGCCCCACCGCCGATCTCGTGGCCCGCCCATCGTCGAATCGCTACGGTTGAGCCATGACCGCACTGCCCGACTGGATGCGCCCGCCGCGCGAGGAAGGCTGGTTCGCGGAGGACCTGGACCGCCTTCCCGACGCACCCCGCCACACTGAGCTGATCGACGGAGCACTTGTCTTCATGATGTCGCCCCAGCGGTGGTGGCACGGCCACCTCGTCACGATGCTCACCGTCGCTCTCATGGAGCAGGCGCCCGGCGACGTCAGGGTCGGCCGCGAGATGACCGTAAGGCTCGACGAGCGCAACCGGCCCGAGCCGGATCTGCTGGTGACGACGGCAGACTACGACGGAGACCGCACCTGGTTCACGCCGGACGAGGTGCGACTCGTCATCGAGGTCGTCTCACCCGAGTCCGCGCACCGGGACCGCACGGTCAAGCTCCGCAAGTACGCGGAGGCCGGCATCCCGCACTACTGGTGCATCGAGGACGAAGGCGGCGCCCCCGTCGTCCATGTCTACGAACGCGACGAGCCGACCGGCGTCTATGCGCCCGCCGGGATCTTCCGGGGCACGCTGAAGCGCCCGGTGCCTTTCGAGATCGGCCTGGATCTCGACGGCCTCACCCCGCCACGGCGGGGCTAGGCGCCTGCGTCGCGTCGGCGCGGGACGACGGAGGGGCTGAGTTCTGGCGAACTCAGCCCCTCCGGCCTCCTTGTGCGAAGCGTCGGCCGCCTGACGGCGACCGATCGGTCACACGTTGAACCGGAACTCCACCACGTCCCCGTCCTGCATCACGTAGTCCTTGCCCTCCATGCGGGCCTTGCCCTTCGCGCGGGCCTCGGTGACCGAGCCGGTCTCGACCAGGTCGTCGAAGGAGATGACCTCGGCCTTGATGAAGCCCTTCTGGAAGTCCGTGTGGATGACGCCGGCCGCCTCGGGGGCCGTGGCGCCCTTCTTGATGGTCCAGGCGCGGGACTCCTTGGGACCGGCCGTGAGGTAGGTCTGCAGGCCCAGGGTGTTGAAGCCGACGCGGGCCAGGGTCGCGAGGCCGGGCTCCTCGGCGCCGACGGACTCCAGCAGCTCCAGGGCGTCCTCCTCGTCCAGCTCGGCGAGGTCCGCCTCCAGCTTGGCGTTGAGGAAGATCGCCTCGGCCGGGGCGACCAGGGCGCGCTGCTCGGCCTTGAAGGTGTCGTCGGTCAGCTCGTCCTCGTCGACGTTGAAGACGTAGAGGAAGGGCTTGGTGGTCAGCAGGTGCAGGTCGTGCAGGAGCTCGGCGCGCTCCGAGCCCTGGAGGATGCCCTGGGAGAAGAGGGTGTCGCCCTTCTCCAGGATCTCCTTGGCCTCCTCGACGGCCTTGACCTTGGGCGCCACGTCCTTCTTGATCCGCGACTCCTTCTGGAGGCGCGGCAGGACCTTCTCGATCGTCTGGAGGTCGGCGAGGATCAGCTCGGTGTTGATCGTCTCGATGTCGTCCTTCGGCGAGACCTTGCCGTCGACGTGGACGACGTTCTCGTCCTTGAAGGCGCGGATGACCTGGCAGATCGCGTCGGACTCACGGATGTTCGCGAGGAACTTGTTGCCCAGGCCCTCACCCTCGGAGGCACCGCGCACGATGCCCGCGATGTCGACGAAGTCGACGGTCGCCGGGAGGATCCGCTGCGAGGAGAAGATCTCGGACAGCTTGGCCAGGCGGGCGTCGGGGACGCCGACCACACCCACGTTGGGCTCGATCGTGGCGAACGGGTAGTTGGCCGCGAGCACGTCGTTCTTGGTCAGGGCGTTGAACAGGGTCGACTTGCCGACGTTGGGCAGGCCGACGATTCCGATCGTGAGCGACACGTTGCGACTTCCCGTAGTGAGTGGGTGAGTGAGCCGGAGGCGGCCTGTGCCGGCGGGCCGGCCGATCCACCAGTTTACGGGGTTCACCGGCCCCGGCCGGCGGCCGCGTCGAACACCTGGACACGGTCCGCTCTTCGGCTTGGTTTCGGCGTGTCTGGTCTGCGATTCGGCACATTAACCGACCTAAGTTGGTCCGGTGGAGCAGCACAGGACCCGTCCCCGACAGCACGGACCGCGCCGTGGCGCCCCCCGCCCGCCCCTGCCGCCGCAGGCCGGACGGCGGCCGGCCCCGGCCGAGCGGCCGCCTGCCCCGCGCGGCGCGCGTCCGGCGCCGGCGGCCGGACCGTCCGGCCCGCGGCTCACCGGTCTCGGCGCCGGCCTGTTCTGCGCCACCGCGATGTTCCTGCTCGGCTTCCTGGACGACCTGCTGTTCGGGGCGTCCCTGACCGTCTACGGCGTGCTGTCCCTGCCGGTGTGCGCGCTGACCGCGCTGTGGGTGCGCGGGAGCGATCTGCTGACCGCCCCCGTCGTCGTCCCGATCGCGTTCGCCGCCGGCCTGCTCACCGTCTGCGACGACGGCGGCGGCGGCTTCCTGGGCGGTGTGATGGGCCTGGTGACGGCCCTGTCCACGCAGGCCGGCTGGCTCTACGGCGGCACGCTGGTCGCCGGGTCGGTCGTCGTCGTGCGCCGGATCCGGCTGATCCGGCACCGGCGCCGGGGCTGACCCGCGGGCCGTCCCCGGCCGTGCCCGGACCGCCCGCGGCTACCTGGCGTGTTCGGACGCGCGCATCGCCGCGCCCACGATCCCCGCGTTGTTCTGCAGCTGGGCCGGGACGATCTCGGCCCTGATGCCCTCGATGAGCGGCAGGAACTTGTCGGCCTTGCGGCTGACACCGCCGCCGATGATGAACAGCTCGGGCGTGAACAGCATCTCGACGTGGGCGAGGTACTTGGTGACCCGGCGGGCCCAGTGCTCCCAGGTGAGATCCTGGTCCTCCTTGGCCTTGCTGGACGCCTTCTTCTCGGCGTCGTGGCCGTCCAGCTCCAGGTGGCCCAGCTCGGTGTTGGGGACCAGCTCGCCCTCGGTGAACAGGGCGCTGCCGATGCCGGTGCCGAAGGTGAGCAGGATGACCACGCCCTTGCGGTCGCGGCCCGCGCCGAACCGCATCTCGGCCACGCCCGCCGCGTCCGCGTCGTTGACCACGGTCACCGGCAGGCCGCCGAGCCGGTCGCTGAACAGCGTGCGGGCGTCGGTGTCGATCCAGCTCTTGTCCACGTTGGCCGCGGTGCGGATGTGCGTGCCGTCGCTGATCACCCCGGGGAAGGTGAGCCCGACCGGGCCGGTCCAGCCGAAGTGGTCGATGACCTGCTTGACCCCGTCGGCGACGCTGTCGGGCGTCGCCGGGTGCGGGGTGAGCACCTTGCACCGCTCCTGGGCCAGGTCGCCCTTGTCCAGGTCCACGGGAGCGCCCTTGATCCCGGAACCACCGATGTCCACGCCGAAGATCTGCATGGCTCCACGTTACGTGGTACGACTGACAGTCACGACGCCGGACCGCCCCGCGGTCACACCGTCGTACGAGCGCCGCTCACGCGCCGGTGCCGCTGCCGCCGCGCTCGGCGACCAGGGCGGCCGCCTCTTCGCGCAGGTCACGGCGGAGTTCCTTGGGCAGCGAGAAGGTGATGGACTCCTCTGCCGCCTTGACGATCTCCACGTCGCCGTAGCCGCGCTCGGCGAGCCACTCGAGGACCTCCTCGACCAGCACCTCGGGCACGGAGGCACCGGAGGTCACGCCGACGGTGGTCACCCCGTCCAGCCAGGCCTCGTCGATCTCGGCGGCGAAGTCCACCAGGTGGGCGGCGCGGGAACCGGCCAGCTTGGCGACCTCCACGAGCCGCTTGGAGTTGGAGGAGTTGCGGGAGCCGACCACGATGACCAGGTCGGCCTCGGCGCCCATCTGCTTGACGGCGAGCTGGCGGTTCTGGGTGGCGTAGCAGATGTCGTCGCTCGGCGGCGAGATCAGCTGCGGGAACTTCTCCTTGAGCGCGTCGACCGTCTCCATCGTCTCGTCGACGGAGAGCGTGGTCTGGGAGAGCCACACGACCTTGGACTCGTCGCGGACCTCGACCTTGGCCACGTCCGCCGGGCCGTCGACGAGCTGGATGTGCTCGGGGGCCTCGCCGGAGGTGCCGATGACCTCCTCGTGGCCCTCGTGGCCGATCAGAAGGATGTCGTAGTCCTCGTTCGCGAACCGGACGGCTTCCTTGTGGACCTTGGTGACGAGCGGGCAGGTCGCGTCGATGGAGGCGAGGCGGCCGCGCCGGGCCTCCTCGTGGACGACGGGGGCGACGCCGTGCGCGGAGAACATCACGATGTTCCCGGGCGGGACCTCCTCGGTCCGCTCGACGAAGACGGCGCCCTTCTTCTCCAGGGTCTGCACGACGTACTTGTTGTGCACGATCTCGTGCCGGACGTAGATCGGGGCCCCGTACTGTTCCAGGGCCTTCTCGACGGCGATCACGGCGCGGTCCACACCCGCGCAGTAGCCACGGGGGGCGGCGAGCAGGACACGGCGGCCAGGCGAAGCAGTCATGGCACCCATCGTAAGGCCGCGTTCGGGGGCCCGGAGATCGCGTCCGGTGACGATCCCGGGGAGGCCGGCCGAAGACCGGAGCGGGGTGCGGCACACGTCCGCGGGAGGCACTGGTGTCCGAGACCGGTACGGCGACGGCGCCCCCGCCCGGAGCGGAGGAGCGGCACCGGCTGCGGCGCGGTCTCGGCTTCCGGGACCTGGTGGTCTGCGGCCCGCTGTTCATCGCCCCGATGAAGCTGGTGTCGGTGGTGGACATCGGGGCGCTGTCGGCGTTCACGCCGCTGCGCGCGAGCGTGGTGAGCTGGTTCGTGGTGCGCCGCGCGGGCGGCGAGGTGCGCTGGTGGCGGCACGTGGTGGTGCCGGTGGCGGGCGCGGCGGTCACCGTCGCGGTGATCGTGGCGGCGTCCGGGGCGGCGCAGGCGGTCGGCGCGGTGCGGCCGGCGGCGGGGCTGCTGACGGCGGCCGCGCAGCGCCGGTTCGCGGGGGACGGAGCTGTCGGTGGGCGCCGTTACGCTCGGCGCATGGCTTTGAACACGTCTGTCGAAACGCCGCTGCCCGTCGGCGAGGTGTCCCGGCTGATCGGCGGGTGGATCGACCGGCTCGGTGCGGTGTGGGTCGAGGGGCAGATCACCCAGCTCTCGCGGCGGCCGGGCGCGGGCGTGGTGTTCCTGACGCTGCGGGATCCGTCGTACGACATCTCGATCGCCGTCACCTGCTACCGGCAGGTGTTCGACGCCGTCGCCGACGTCGTCGGGGAGGGTGCGCGGGTCGTCGTGCACGCGAAGCCGGAGTGGTACGCGCCGCGCGGGCAGCTGTCGTTGCGGGCGGTGGAGATCAGGCCGGTCGGGGTCGGGGAGCTGCTGGCGCGGCTGGAGGCGCTGAAGAAGTCGCTGGCCGCCGAGGGGCTGTTCGCCGCCGGGCGGAAGAAGCCGCTGCCGTTCCTGCCGCAGCTCATCGGGCTGGTGTGCGGGCGGGCCTCGGCCGCCGAGCGGGACGTCCTGGAGAACGCCCGGCACCGGTGGCCCGCGGTGCGTTTCGAGGTGCGGAACGTGCCGGTGCAGGGCGTGCACGCCGTGCCGCAGGTCGTGCAGGCGGTGAAGGAGCTGGACGCGCTCCCGGAGGTCGACGTGATCATCGTGGCGCGCGGCGGCGGCAGCGTGGAGGATCTGCTGCCGTTCTCCGACGAGCAGCTGGTGCGAGTGGTCGCCGGGTGCCGTACGCCGGTGGTGTCGGCGATCGGGCACGAGCCCGACACGCCGCTGCTCGACTACGTCGCCGACCTGCGGGCGTCCACTCCGACCGACGCCGCCAAGAAGGTCGTGCCGGACGTCGGGGAGGAGCTGGAGCGGGTGCGGATGCTGCGGGACCGGGCCCGGCGGTGCGTGGACGGGCTGGTGGCGCGGGAGGAGCGGGGGCTGGCGCACGCGCTGGCGCGGCCCGTGATGGAGGATCCGCACCGGATGGTCGACGAGCGGGCCGATCATGTCGCCTCGCTGGTGGACCGGTCGCGGCGCACCCTCGGGCATCTGCTCGACCGCGCCGACTCCGAGCTGACGCACACGCACGCGCGCGTGGTGGCCCTCTCCCCCGCCGCCACGCTGCGGCGCGGGTACGCCGTGCTGCAGAAGGACGACGGCCGGGTGGTGCGGGATCCGGGGGACGTCGGGCCGGGCGAGGCGTTGCGGGCGCGGGTCGCCGAGGGCGAGTTCACGGTGCGGGCCGACGGCTGACGCCGGGCCGTACCAGTCGATGAGAAAGGTCAGTGCATGAGCAGCAGGACGGATGAGGCCGCCCTCTCCTACGAGCAGGCGCGGGACGAGCTGATCGAGACCGTGCGGCGGCTGGAGGCCGGCGGGACGAGTCTTGAGGAGTCCCTCGCGCTGTGGGAGCGGGGCGAGGAGCTTGCCCGGGTGTGCCGGCGGTGGCTGGAGGGGGCGCGGGCCCGGCTGGACGCGGCGCTCGCCGAGGAGGAAGAGGCGGCGGACGGCGACGCGGAGGAGGAGTGAGGGCGGTGGTGTGAGCGGGCGGCGGGTGTGAGGCGAACCACCGGATTCCGTCCGTTGTTGAAGGTTGAAACTTCACGGCGTATGGTCGGTGCCGTCAGCGTATCCGGACCGCGGTCCGGATAGTACGGATCGCGATCTCCAGGAAGTTCGACACCATGTCTCTCGTTCTCGACTCCGCCGCCCAGGACCTGCTGTTCCGCGAGGCCCGCACCGCCAACACCTTCACCGACGAGCCGGTGACCGACGAGCAGGTCCAGGCGATCTACGACCTGGTCAAGTACGGCCCGACCTCCATGAACCAGTCGCCCCTGCGGGTGATCCTGGTCCGCTCCGCCGAGGCCCGCGAGCGCCTGGTGCAGCACATGGCCGAGGGCAACCAGAAGAAGACCGCCACCGCCCCGCTGGTCGCGATCCTCGCCGCGGACAACGAGTTCCACGAGGAGCTGCCGCAGCTCTTCCCGCACTTCCCGCAGGCCAAGGACGCCTTCTTCGGCGACCGCGGCGTGCGCGAGGGCAGCGCCGCCCTGAACGCCGCCCTCCAGGCCGCGTACTTCATCGTCGGCGTCCGCGCCGCCGGTCTCGCCGCCGGCCCGATGACCGGCTTCGACTTCGCGGGCGTCCAGAAGGAGTTCCTGGACGACGACCACACCCCGCTGATGGTCGTCAACATCGGCAAGCCGGGCGAGGACGCCTGGTTCCCGCGCTCCCCGCGCCTGGCCTACGACGACGTCATCACGACCGTCTGAGCCATCCCGCACGCGTGAGAGGCCCCCGGCGCTGTCGCCGGGGGCCTCTCGCGTCGTCGGCGGCCGGTCAGGACATCTTCAGCGCGGCGGCCATCTTCGTCAGCTGGGCGAAGGAGGCGGTGCCGGCCACCACCGTCGTGGAGCCGGGAGTGTTCTCCAGCACCAGCGCGTCGTAGCGGCCGCCGGTGTAGTGCGTCCAGGTGCGGTCGCCGATCGTCTCGGTCCGCTTCGTGGCGGTCGCGCCCTGGCTGGCGTCCGTGATGAAGTCGGCCGGCTTCTGAGTCGACTGCTCGATCTGGACGTACTGACCGTCGGGGGTCTGGTAGCCGAGGTGCCAGCGGTCACCCTCCTCGCCCTGGAAGCGGACCGAGGTGGCCTTCCAGTCGCCGGGCAGGCCCTGCGGCGCGGCCACCGGGTACGCCGCGGCACGCCGGGCCGTCAGCAGCTCGACCCGGTAGTCGACCCGCCGGATGTCGGGAGCGTGATCGTCATGCGGGACGAGCAGGTAGATGAAGCCCGCCGCGAGGCCGATCAGGGCCAGGGAGAGGATCATGTCCCTGACCGTCTTCTGCTTTCCGTTCGTACCTGCCACGCCCCCTATCGTCGCAGGTGCCCGTCGCGCTCATCCGTGGGGTCCCCTGCTCATTTTGTCAGCCTGGGGATAGAGTCGACGGGAACCCTCATCCGGCCGTCGTCGTATCAGAAAGGTGCGCTCCGATGACCGAGCATCATCACTTGCCGTCCGAACTCGATGTCCCCTCCGAGGCCCCCGACCGCAACCTCGCCCTGGAACTCGTCCGCGTGACCGAAGCCGCCGCGCTGGCCGCCGGCCGCTGGGTGGGCCGCGGCGACAAGAACGGCGCCGACGGCGCCGCGGTACGCGCGATGCGGACCCTCGTCTCCACCGTGTCGATGAACGGCGTGGTCGTCATCGGCGAAGGTGAGAAGGACGAGGCCCCGATGCTCTTCAACGGAGAGCGCATCGGCGACGGGACCGGCCCCGAGGTCGACATCGCCGTCGACCCGATCGACGGGACCACGCTGACCGCGAAGGGCATGCCCAACGCGATCGCCGTGCTGGCCGCCGCCGAGCGCGGCGCCATGTTCGACCCGTCCGCCGTCTTCTACATGGACAAACTGGTCACCGGCCCGGACGCGGCGGACTTCGTCGACATCGACGCGCCGGTCTCGGTCAACATCCGGCGCGTCGCCAAGGCGAAGCGGGCCACCCCGGAGGACGTGACCGTCGTCATCCTCGACCGGCCGCGGCACGAAGGGATCATCCAGGAGATCCGCCAGGCCGGCGCCCGCATCAAGCTGATCTCCGACGGCGACGTCGCCGGGTCGATCTACGCGCTCCGCGAGGGCACCGGCGTCGACATGCTCCTCGGGATCGGCGGCACCCCCGAGGGCATCATCTCGGCGTGCGCCGTGAAGTGCCTCGGCGGCACCATCCAGGGCAAGCTGTGGCCCAAGGACGCCGAGGAGCGGCAGCGGGCCCTCGACGCCGGGCACGACCTGGACCGGGTGCTGACCACCGAGGACCTGGTGACCGGGGAGAACGTGTTCTTCGTCGCCACCGGGATCACCGACGGCGAGCTGCTGCGCGGCGTGCGCTACCGCTCGGAGACCGCGCTGACCGAGTCCATCGTGATGCGGTCCAAGTCGGGCACCGTACGGAAGATCGACTCCGAGCACCGGCTGCGCAAGCTGCGGGCGTACAGCTCGGTGGACTTCGACCGGGCCAAGTGACGCGTCCGGCGGAAGGGGCCGCGGGCAGGGCCTCGCGCCCCTGACGGGAGCCGCCCCCGCAGGTCCTCGGAAGGGCGCCCTCTGTGCGGAGAGGGCGCCTTCTCGTCAGCCGGCCTGCGCTATGTGGTTGGTCGCCGTCGCTCGCGCCGCCTTCTTCAGTTCCATGTCGCGGCGCCTGCGCCGGGCCAGCACCACGCGGCGCTCCGCCGCGGTGAGGCCACCCCAGACGCCGTACGGCTCGGGCTGGAGCAGCGCGTGTTCGCGGCACTCGACCATCACCGGACAGCGGGCGCAGACCCGCTTGGCCGCTTCCTCGCGGGACAGCCGGGCGGCGGTGGGTTCCTTGGACGGTGCGAAGAACAGGCCAGCCTCGTCGCGCCGGCACACCGCCTCGGTGTGCCAGGGTGCGTCTTGGTCCCTGTCCCGCACCGGCACCCGCTGGGCCGGCACGGCAGCTACCTGCAGGGACGAATGCGGCGGTTGCAGCACGGTCTACTCCTGACGACGGCTTCGCGAGCGAGAGACGATGCAGCAAGGCCTACCCGCTGTGCGCGGGCCTATGCACAGCGTCCCCAACGGCCGTGGCACCGCGGCCTGTTCGCGACCCCGGGCATATTCGGGCCGTCCGCGATTCGCGTCCGTCAACGGTCCAGGTGTTTGCGCAACGTCCTGTCGACCTTGTCCTGAACCCGGTCCAGGATGTCCTCGATGAACTTCCCGCGCTTCGGCCGCGCCTCCACGTTGCCGAGCACCGCCCATCCCTCGACATAGACGACCGGCGCGTCGGCGTCGACCGAGTCGCGCGTGTCCGCCTCGAAGTTGCCGAGCACGCCCCCGCCGGTGCCGCGCAGCGACACGTTCTCCGGGACGCGGATCTGGACGTCGCCGAAGACCGAGAACGCCCTGATGACGACCTGCTGGTACTCGAAGATCGCCTCGGTGAGGTCGAGCTCGACGGAACCGAAGACCGCGTAGGCGTGCAGTCGGCGGCCCGCCCGCCAGCGGCCCCGGCGGCGGGCGCTGCTGAAGACCGCCACCACGTTGCTGTCCGGCTCGACGGGGATCGCGCCGGGCGTCGGCCGGGGCGGTACCGGCGTGTAGCCCGCGGCGGCCGGACGGGCGTGGGCCGCCGGCAGGTCCCGTATGAACACCTCCAGCTCGCCCACCGTCTTGGCGCTCAGCACGCCTTCCACGCGCTCGGCGTGCTCGTCGGCGGTCAGGCGCCCCTCGGCGAGGGCCTCCCGCAGGATGTCGGCGATGCGGTCACGGTCGGCGTCCGAGGCGCGCAGCTCGGCGACCGGCGTCCCGGCGCGCTCCTGCGAGGTCTGCTTCTGAAGGTCCACGGCAGCAGAGTACCGAAACGCGATAGATCGCGACTAGGGGTGTGGACGACCCCGGCGTGTCGAACTGAGCCTTACCTCACAGGCTCCGGCTCCGGGGCAGGTTCTACGCTGGACAGCGCCCGCCGACGTCGACGGGCAGCCGTCCGTCAGAGTGAGGAATGGGCTGAGATGCCTGAGTTCGCGTATACCGATCTGCTTCCCCAGGGCGAGGACACCACGCCGTACCGGCTGGTGACCTCGGAAGGCGTGTCCACCGTCGAGGGGCCGGACGGGCGGACGTTCCTCACGGTGGAGCCGGAGGCGCTGCGCAAGCTGGCGGAAGAGGCGATCCACGACATCCAGCACTACCTGCGCCCCGCCCACCTGGCGCAGCTCCGCCGGATCATCGACGACCCGGAGGCCTCGGCCAACGACAAGTTCGTCGCGCTCGACCTGCTGAAGAACGCGAACATCGCGGCGGCCGGCGTGCTGCCCATGTGCCAGGACACCGGCACCGCGATCGTCATGGGCAAGCGCGGACAGAACGTGCTGACCGAGGGCGGCGACGAGGCGGCGCTGAGCCGCGGCATCTACGACGCCTACCTGAACCTCAACCTGCGCTACTCGCAGATGGCTCCGCTCACCATGTGGGAGGAGAAGAACACCGGCTCCAACCTGCCGGCCCAGATCGAGCTGTACGCGACCGACGGCGGCGCCTACAAGTTCCTCTTCATGGCCAAGGGCGGCGGCTCGGCCAACAAGTCGTTCCTCTACCAGGAGACGAAGGCCGTCCTGAACGAGGCCTCCATGATGAAGTTCCTGGAGGAGAAGATCCGCTCGCTCGGCACGGCCGCCTGCCCGCCGTACCACCTGGCGATCGTCGTCGGCGGCACCAGCGCCGAGTACGCGCTGAAGACCGCGAAGTACGCCTCCGCGCACTACCTGGACGAGATCCCGGCCGAGGGCTCGCCGCTCGGCCACGGCTTCCGGGACAAGGACCTGGAGCAGAAGGTCTTCGAGCTGACGCAGAAGATCGGGATCGGCGCGCAGTTCGGCGGCAAGTACTTCTGCCACGACGTGCGCGTGGTCCGGCTGCCCCGGCACGGCGCCTCCTGCCCGGTCGCCATCGCCGTGTCGTGCTCCGCGGACCGGCAGGCCGTCGCGAAGATCACCGCCGAGGGCGTCTTCCTGGAGCAGCTGGAGACCGACCCGGCGCGGTTCCTGCCGGAGACGACCGAAGCCGAGCTCAACGGCGGCTCCGCCGCGGGCCTCGACGAGTCGTCGGACGTGGTGAGGATCGACCTGAACCAGCCGATGGAGACGATCCTCGCCGAGCTGACGAAGTACCCGGTCAAGACCCGGCTCTCGCTCACCGGTCCGCTGGTCGTCGCCCGCGACATCGCGCACGCCAAGATCAAGGAGCGGCTCGACGCGGGCGAGGAGATGCCGCAGTACCTGAAGGACCACCCGGTGTACTACGCCGGTCCGGCCAAGACCCCCGAGGGGTACGCCTCGGGCTCCTTCGGTCCCACCACGGCCGGCCGCATGGACTCCTACGTGGAGCAGTTCCAGGCGGCGGGCGGCTCCAAGGTGATGCTCGCCAAGGGCAACCGCAGCAAGCAGGTCACCGACGCGTGCGAGGCGCACGGCGGCTTCTACCTCGGCTCCATCGGCGGCCCGGCCGCGCGGCTCGCGCAGGACTGCATCAAGAAGGTCGAGGTCGTCGAGTACGAGGAACTCGGCATGGAGGCGGTCTGGAAGATCGAGGTCGAGGACTTCCCGGCGTTCGTCGTGGTGGACGACAAGGGCAACGACTTCTTCCAGGACCCGGCCCCGGCCCCGACGTTCACCACCATCCCGGTGCGCGGTCCCGGGCTCGCCTAGCGTCCGGTGGGGAGCGGCGGGGACGGTCCTCGCCCCCGCCGCCCCCGGCCGTCACCGGCGGGAAGAGGTCAGTAGGGCATGCAGCCGAACCAGTTCACGGTGGCGCCGGACGTGGTGTAGCCCATGCACCTGACGGTCTTGTCGTGCTTCGTCGCGGTGCCCGTGACCGGGCTGTCCGCGTAGTCCGTCTTGTGCCGGCGCTCCACGAGGGTGTCGACCTCGACGCGGTACCAGCGCTTGCCGCCGCCGGACGGCACGCTGCAGCCGCGGGCGGTGATGTTGCGGCTGGGATCGCCACTCCAGACCGGCCGCTCGGCGCGGTCGCAGTGGGCACGGTGCGAGCCGCCGTCCGCGGCCGCCGTTCCGGCTCCCGCGCCCAGCAGGGTCGCCGCGCCTATGGACACCGCCGCGATGGCGCCGAGCAGACCCTTGGGAGTGAAGTTCATCGGTCGGTCCTCCTGCCAGCCGTGGCGCCGGCGGGATCGCCGGTCACCTTAGGCAGATAGTCACACTTATCCGTGATGTCCGGCTCGGCGGCGGAGGACACAGTCCCCCGACCCGGTGACGTCGGTGGTGCCAATGCAGCAGGCCGGAACAACCGCGTCACCCCGATCGCTGACACCTGCATGAGCGACTACCGCATCGAACACGACTCCATGGGCGAGGTCCGGGTCCCGGCGCACGCCAAGTGGCGGGCCCAGACCCAGCGGGCCGTCGAGAACTTCCCGGTCTCCGGGCAGCGGATCGAGCGCGCGCACATCGAGGCCCTGGCCCGGATCAAGGGCGCGGCGGCCAAGGTGAACGCCGCGCTGGGAGTGATCGACGAGGACATGGCCCGGGCGATCCAGGAGGCGGCCGGGGAGGTCGCCGAGGGGGCGTGGGACGAGCAGTTCCCGGTGGACGTGTTCCAGACGGGGTCCGGCACCTCGTCGAACATGAACACCAACGAGGTCCTGGCGACGCTGGCGACCGAGCGGCTCGGGCGCGAGGTGCATCCCAACGACCACGTCAACGCCTCGCAGTCGTCGAACGACGTGTTCCCGTCGTCCCTCCACATCGCCGCCACCGCCGCCGTCACACGGGACCTGATCCCGGCTCTGGAGCATCTCGCCGCGTCCCTGGAGCGCAAGTCGGCCGAGTTCGCCGACGTCGTGAAGTCCGGGCGGACCCATCTGATGGACGCCACGCCGGTGACCCTGGGGCAGGAGTTCGGCGGGTACGCGGCGCAGGTGCGGTACGGCGTGGAGCGGCTGCGGGCCTCGCTGCCCCGGCTGGCCGAACTGCCGCTCGGCGGGACGGCGGTGGGCACCGGGATCAACACCCCGCCCGGGTTCTCCGCCGCGGTGATCGAGGAGGTCGCGCGGGTCACCGGGCTGCCGTTCACCGAGGCCCGCGACCACTTCGAGGCGCAGGGCGCGCGGGACGGGATCGTGGAGACCAGCGGGCAGCTGCGGACGATCGCGGTCGGCCTGACGAAGATCGCCAACGATCTGCGGTGGATGTCCTCGGGACCGCGCACCGGGCTCGCCGAGATCGCGCTGCCGGATCTGCAGCCGGGGTCCTCGATCATGCCGGGCAAGGTCAACCCGGTGATCCCGGAGGCCGTGCTGATGGTGGCCGCGCAGGTCATCGGGAACGACCAGACGATCGCGGTGGCCGGGGCGGCCGGGAACTTCGAGCTGAACGTGATGCTTCCGGTCATCGGCAAGAACGTGCTGGAGTCCGTCCGGCTGCTCGCCAACGTCTCGCGGCTGCTGGCCGACCGGACCGTGGACGGCATCACCGCGCACCGGGAGCGGGCCCGCGAGTACGCCGAGTCCTCCCCGTCCGTGGTCACGCCGCTCAACAAGTACATCGGGTACGAGGAGGCCGCGAAGGTGGCCAAGAGGGCGCTGGCGCAGCGCAAGACGATCCGCCAGGTGGTGGTCGAGGGCGGGTACGTCGAAAAGGGGGATCTGACCCTCGCGCAGCTGGACGAGGCACTGGATGTCCTGCGGATGACGCGGCCGTAACCGCGTGCGAACGTTTCGCGCCGCCCGGCCAGAACCGTGACGTCCACCGCAGCGTCGTATGCCCATGGCACCTAATATCTGTGCATGGCAGACGGTGGAGCGGTGAGACGCGTGACGCGCGGGGAAACGGGCGGTGCGGCCGGCGGCGGAGCAGGGTTCTGGGCTCCGGGGAGCCAGATCCTGTGGCGGTACCGGGAGAACGCCGGACACGGTTTCCACATCGCGCGCCCCGTCACCGTCGTCCGCGACGACGCGGAGCTGCTGGCCGTCTGGCTGGCGCCCGGCACCGAGTGCGTCAGGCCCGTCTTCGCCGACGGCACGTCGGTCGGCGAGGAGCCGCTGGAGTCCCGCTACACCAAGCCGCGCACCGTCCGGCGCGGCCACTGGTTCGGCACCGGCGTGCTGAAGCTCGCCCGGCCCGGTCAGGCCTGGTCGGTGTGGCTGTTCTGGGAGCCGGGCTGGCAGTTCAAGAACTGGTACGTCAACCTTGAGCAGCCGTTGGCCCGTTGGGACGGCGGAGTCGACTCCGAGGACCACTTCCTCGACATCTCGGTGCACCCGGACCGCAGTTGGCACTGGCTCGACGAGGACGAGTTCGCCCAGGCACAGCGGGACGGCCTGATGGACGCGGAGACGGCCGAACGGGTGCGGGCGGCGGGCCTGTCCGCGGTGACCGCCGTACGGGCCTGGGAGGCGCCGTTCTCGGACGGCTGGCAGCACTGGCGCCCGGACCCGTCATGGGCGGTACCGTCGCTGCCGGAGGACTGGGACCGTACGCCCGCGCACGTGTCCACATGAGACCCTTGATGCGCCCCCGGTACACAACCGTAGGATCGTCCTCCGCAAGGGCGCGCTGAGCACAACTCCCGGAGGATGTCCGGGCTTGACCGAACGTCACCGAGGGGCGGCAGGACGTGAGCGAGGGGTACGAGGGCAGCACCGGCGAGCGGGGCGCGGCCCGTAGATCGTTCGCGGGCGGCACGGGAACGGCGCGCGGCCACGCCGGAATTCCGTTCCTGGGACACGTAATCCGGGTATCGGAGTCTCGGCGGGACCACCTGCGCGCCCGGCGCGCAGCCCCGGACGGACGGATTCGACACGCGTGACGGAGCACCCCACCTCCTACGAGCGCCCGCAGCCGGGCGCCGACCCCGCTCAGGCCCGCGGGGCGCTCCTGCGTACCCCGCACCCACCACCGCAGGCACAGCCCCGCCCGTCCGGCGCCACCGCCTTACCGGCACAGGCCCGCGCGGGCGAGACGCCCACCGGCCCCGGTACCAGCACGTCCGAGGAGCACTCCGTCAACGGCCCCGAGCACGCCCAGCCCACCAGCGCTGAGCCCGATCCGCACCGGCCTCGCCCCACCCCGGAGGGGATCCCGCCGCAGCCCGGCGCCGAGCAGGAACGGGTGACGGGCGCGGGCTCCGCCGAGCGCCGCACCGGTCGCGGACTGCCGCCCGGCCGCCCGATGCCGATGCGCCGGGACGGCGACCGGCTGCGCTTCGTGGGAGCCGCCACCCGCCGCATCGCGCGGGGCATCGACCTGGACGAGATCGTGATGGGGCTGTGCCGGGCGACCGTGCCGACCTTCTCGGACGCGATCCTGGTCTATCTGCGCGACCCGCTGCCGGTCGGGGACGAGCGGCCGGTCGGCCCGGTGGTGCTGCGGCTGCGCCGTACCGACCGGATCGCGGAGGAACGGGACACCGACGGCTTCCCGCCACTGCCCGTACCGGAGCCGGAACCGGCCGACATCGGCCTGTCCGCGCTCACCGCGGAGCTGTGCGAGGTACGGCCCGGCGGTGCTCTGAACGAGGTGCTGCGGGGCGTGCGGCCGGTTTTCGCCGACTCCCCCGCGGCGCGCTCCGCGCTGCCCGAACTCCTCGGCGAGGGCGCCGACGCGCTGGTCCCCGGCGGACAGCACGCGATCCTCGCGCCGCTGCGCGGCCGGCGCCGGGTGATCGGCGCCGCGCTGTTCCTGCGCCGCCCGGAGCGGCTCGCCTTCGAGGCGGACGACCTGCTGGTCGCCGCCCAGCTGGCCACGCACAGCGCGCTCGGCATCGACAAGGCGGTGCTGTACGGCCGGGAGGCCTACATCGCCGACGAGCTGCAGCGGACCATGCTGCCCGAGCACCTGCCGAGCGCCACCGGCGTGCGGCTGGCCTCGCGCTACCTGCCGGCCGCCGAGACCGCGCGGGTCGG